>CAYGYP010000354.1:0-2843 GCA_964354115.1 uncultured Candidatus Bathyarchaeia archaeon
ACAGCCTACAGGGATGCCATTACCGGGACTTCAGTGGCGCGGGTTGGTACGGATATCTGGTCGTACTGGATAACCCCGCTCTGGTGTGGCCGGAATCGAAGCATTCAGGCACAACCGCGACCACTGTCTATCAAGCGATGGGAACAGTTCATGCTCCGGCTGGGTACTGGCAGCACTGGAACGTTTACTTCTGCCGCCTTGCAGTACCGAACGGACGATAACACAAGTTGGAATACCATCTCGATAGCTGGGTCTACTGGTGACGTATGGAATCATGTCTATCCTACAGGCGATGCAAACGGTCACTATATCCAGTGTCGCTTTAAGGTGGTAGGCAGTAAGCAGTTGATTGTCAAGCGGCTGGTGGGCTTGTTCAAGGACACTACACTGGTGGCAAGTGACGGATGACGCCGATAACGGATATACCGCGCTTCCCAGTGAAGCTGGGCACACCTAAGCTGGATGACATCGACCGGGCACTTAGGCTGCGTGGCGATGAGAATCCTGCCGACCTGGAAGTCATCTCGCGCAACATCTGGCAGTTCTTCAGGAATGTTGCATATAGCTTAGGATTCATTAGCAGGTCCATCGAGACGGACATTGGCTGCAAGCTGGATACCGGCAATCTAGTTGACAACACTTCCGTTAGCGGTTCGGTGCTGGTGGGTTGGGGATTGGTGACGGTGGACGATGCTGGGTATACGGGGACGTACTATGTGCCGATATATACCATCACAACCGGAGCGTACTTCCTGTTGCTGGAAAGTGGCGACGATGTGCTACTTGAGACGGGGGATAAGATTCTACTCGATTAAGGGCGTGACGAATGGCCGACACTAAGATAAGCGCATTGACTGAACTGGCTGCCGCCCCGGCAGTGGATGATGTCATACCCATTGTTGATACCAGCGCAACTGAAACCAAGAAGATTACACGGGCTAACTTCAACGATGGCTATGTAGAGGATAGCGAACTGACCACCCATGCAGCCGACACGTCCACCCACGGTGCGGCAGATGTCGCTGATGTATCAGATATTGCGGTTGATGCCAACCTGTCAGCGGCAGCGCAAGATGCTGTGACCTACAAGCGCAAGGTGGGGGTGGATTCGGGTGCTACTCCAGATTACATAGGCGCGGCAGCGAATGATGGGGTGTTGCGCGTTACCGTCACCAACGGCCTAACGTACACGGATGGCGGGAATTATATTACGCTGGCGTTCGATGCTGACTATGCTGATATTAGTGGGAACGATGCAGCTACCGACGTGACGGCAGCGGAGCTTGAGGACTTAACCGATGGCGGCAGTGCAGACGCTCTACATACGCACCCCAAGTTAGTTGCACAGCCGAAAGCCATTACAGTTGAAGACCCGACCAATGCCGAGGATATCACCATCTGGCGGACGGACGTGGCGATTACAGTCACGCAGATTGCGGCGGTGCTGGTCGGGGCGTTGACCCCATCGGTTACGTACACTATTCGATTCGGGACAGACCGCAGCGCTACCGGGACGGAAGTGGTGACGGCAGGTAGTACAGTGACAAGCGTGAGTACGGGCGATATTGTGACAAGTTTCAATGATGCAACCATCCCAGCCGACAACTACATCTGGATTGAGACAACCGCCAAGAGCGGGACGGTGACTGAGTTGCATGTGACGATAAACTTTACGGTGGACTGATATGCCTGACCTGACGGATATTCGAGACGACGACATCCTGATTCACGCCGATGCTAAGGCGCTGACGGCTATCCAGACTGAGATGGGTAAGTGGTCGGGTGACGAGAAGGCACACGTTACCATCAAGGGCGGAAGCATCTACATGCCTGCTGACCCCGATGGCGTGATGGACGAGAAGCGCAAGGCCTTGATAGGGGCTGTGGATAAAGAAGCCGCGTCAATGCATAGCGTCGTGCGGACGCGATGGAATGGCAGTGAGTTCGCGTTTATTGTGCAGCAGGTTCATAAGCCGCTGGAGGGAATCGAGAAGTGACTTGGGCGCTCGTGGCATCAGGGACTCAGGCGGAGAGTGCCGCCCAGCCGGTTACGATGACTTTCGACTGTAACGGCGGCGAGATATTGATATTGCATCTCGTGGAGAAGGATGGTGCCTCTGCTGGTGGGAGCAGGGGAGGGGGCGCGCCTACTTATAACGGTATAGCGATGACCGCAAGTCCGGAAGGGCAAGTTGCTGATGGCAGCGAAATGACCGTTGAGTTTTGGTACTTGGTGAATCCGGCATCCGGCAGCAATACGCTTTCAATACCAAATACGGCAAGCGGAATATATCTAGTCCCGATTTGTACAGCATGGACTGGCGTGGACACGAGTGACCCGCTTGATACATCAGAAAGCGCCTTGAGTGCCGGGAGCGCGAACCCATCCGTCACTTTTACGACTGGCGGTTCGGGGAAACTCATTGTTGATGCGATGGGTAGTGGATATTCATCCGTCCCCACGGCGAATAGTCACACACTCATTTCGAGTCAGGACAACGGAGTCGAAACGTCCAACGCCCAATACACGACCGACGACGGCTCAGGTGGCATCACGCTCTCATGGACTGTCGCGTCCGACGACTGGGCCATGATAGTCTGCGCGTTCAACGAGGCGGGGGGGGCACCGCCAGCGGCAAGGAGAATCTTTGTCATAGGGTAAACAAGGAAGTGTAAGGACAATGGCGACTTATCCTCAATTATATCCCGGCGGGCCAGGTCAGGCTGGTTCCCAATTCCAGTACCAACCTACATCCCCGGAGGAGCTTGCCTTACTGCAACAGTTTGGTGACTTTCAGGGTTTGTTCCCCGGTGCGTATGGAGCAGCGCAGGGTGCCCTTAAC
>CAYGYP010000355.1:0-2843 GCA_964354115.1 uncultured Candidatus Bathyarchaeia archaeon
TTGCTGAACAAGTATGATCAAACGCAGATCGAAGAGCCCGTTAGAGAATGGATGCGGGAAGGGTTTCTGAAGCCTCAAGACCTGGCGAAAAAGGCGAAAATCAGCGAGAAGAACCTGATATACCTGCCGTTCTGGGTTGTGTCCGTGGAAGCGAAAAGCAGTTACAAGGGAGTTTTTGAACGAATAGCGCCGGCAGTGGTCAAAGAGGGAAAGATTGAGAAAGATTATGATTGGCTTGTCTTGGCTAGGAAAGCAACAGAGTTTCCGACGCGGGAATATAACGTGCCTCTAGAGGGGAAGATCTCGTATGATTTTAGGCGAGTTGAAGGTTTTGCTAAAGTCTTGAACAGTGAAATTGACAAGGATGAGGCTGTGGAACTTGCAAAAGAGCAGATTGAAGCGCACCATCGTTTCCTGTCTCAGCAGGACATAGACAAGGTCATTGAGATGAAAACTGACTTTGAGGTTGAGCATGTTGTTTACTTGCATGCCCCCATATGGTTTGTGAGGTATGATTATAAGGGCGAAAGCTACCAGCTGTTCGCGGATGGAGCGACTGGAGGCATAATCAAGGGCGGCATACCCGTAAAGGGCTTCTGAATACTCTGACGAAACTTTAAAAGTAACACCCATTCCTGTATAAATCGAAATTGAGAGTGAAGATCAAAATGAAAACTGAGGGTTCAGGTCGTAGATCATTAGGCTACGGTGTAGGTTCTCTTGCCGTTCTGGTTGTGTCAATAGGTGTTGCAGCCGTGACATATAGCGTGTCCCTCATTCCTTTCAACCTTCTTAACATTCCGGCTTGGATCTTAGGTCCTTTTGGATTGTACACAATTATCTACGCGTTTGTAACAGGCAGAGACTTAACATACTATTTGGCTTGGGGCACCATAATGTTTGCCATCGGCCTGGCTTCAGCACTTTACACCATGCTAAACCCATTCATCGTCTTCGGAATTCTTTTAATAATTCTTGCAGTTATAGGTCTCGCTGCATACTGGAGGGGTAAAAAATGAGTGGAAAAGACTATACTGGAAAAGTTCGCGGAGAAAGAGGGCTTCTAGAAAGAATAATGGGGTACATACCTGGGTATAGGGGATACAAAGAGAAAGAGATCAGGAGAGAAAGCGACAGGCTTGTCAGGACAGAAGCAGTGAATAAGCTCAAGACAGCAAAAACTACGTTTAGGAGACGCTTTGCAAGTCAATCAGCCGTACAGAAACTCTCGAGCGAAGATGCCGACCGGCTTAATGCACTCACATCTCGACTTGACAGAGTCACTCAACGAATAGACAGGGCAGTTGCAGGATACGCCGGAATGTTCGACGCGGTAAAGGTCAAAGAGGACAAGCTAGACGCTGTCATACAACATGATTTGGGTCTGATAGAAAAAGCCGAATCAATAAGGGTTGACGTTGAAAAAGTAGCTAGCATTGAACCTAACGCAGAAGAGTGGGGTACAGCTATGGACGCACTGATCTCAAAAGTTGAGGAGCTTGACAGGTTTATTGACGAGAGAACGACTGTCCTTAGAGGATTAGAAGGATGATCGCGCGCTAGGAAGGAGGTGAAGAATGAATGCCGAAAGTTATTGAGTGGGTAGGAGCAGGTGAAGGAGATATCGTTTGGAAATACCCGAATGAGGAGATCGGGTGGGGAGACAACCTTATCGTCCACGAGTACGAAGCGGCAGTTTTCTTCAGGGATGGGAAAGCTTACGATGTTTTCAAGGCTGGGCGTCATGTTTTATCAACCGCGAACCTTCCGCTACTGACGAAACTCTTCTCGAAGCTTGCAGGATTCGAAAAGGTCCCGTTCAGATCGACGATCATCTTTGTTTCGTTGAAGCAATTCCAAGGAAAGTTCGGAGCACAAGGCCAAACAAAGGAGATGGCTCCTCTGAAGTTCTTCGGAGGATTCTGGTTCAGAGTAGAAGAGGCAAATCTCTTCGTCAATGAAGTAGTCGGTGGACAAGGAGCTTTCAACACGACTGCATTGCAAGACTTCCTGAGAGGGTACTTCAACGAGAGGCTTATCGACACATTGAGTCAGTACTCGCTAGCGGACGTTTACGGAAAACTCGACGAGACAAGCCTTTTGTCGAAGAATGTCCTTTTCGACGCGTTCTCAAGGATAGGTCTTGAACTGATTGAAGTGAAGTTTGAAGGCATTGACACAACCCCTGAATGGAGAGACCGCCTGTTCTACATAAAAACTGGAGTAGGTGCCCAGGAAGTCCTCAGAATGGAAACCGTCCAGAAGGCAAGTGAAAGTCTGGGCAAGAGTTCGGGAGCAGCCATCGGAGCTGGAACAGTGATAATTCCGCCTTTGTTCCAGCAGCAGCAAGGTCAAGCTCCAGCACAGACGATGGTAGTGTGCCCGAAGTGCGGGTTCCAGAATCCGCAGACGGTCAAGTTCTGCGGTAACTGCGGCGCACCTATGCAAGCAGGCAGTGTCAATTGTCCTAAGTGTGGAACGGCCAACGCTGCTGGGGCAAAATTCTGCTCTAGCTGTGGAAACCCCCTGCAGGCTACTGTAAAATGCGCAAAATGTCAAACTGAGGTCCAAGCAGGAACCAAATTCTGCCCGAACTGCGGAGCAAAAATCAAGTAGCTTTATGCCCCCCTTTCTCCTTGTTGTAGCACGCCAGAACAAAGCATCTACGCCAGACGCTCGAAATAATGATCGCAATCCAACCAGATGCTGTGAAGAGGCCGGATCAGTGTAACATTTTTATTTTCAGATAGGCCAATGCTATGGGAGATCAGGGCTCATAATGAGCAAAGAGATAATCGGCCTCGGCACTTGGTATGACAAGATGGCCGCGAAAGTTGTTGAGA
>CAYGYP010000356.1:0-2842 GCA_964354115.1 uncultured Candidatus Bathyarchaeia archaeon
AACTTCAGCAAGGATAATTCCGTCATCTTGCATCAAGGTGTGCTTCAAGGCGAAGGGGAGTTAGGCTTAAAGGCGTGGTTGATGGGACCAGGAAAATCTGAGAAATCTCGGGATTTTGAAGGTCTGTCTCCTCAAGCTTGGAAAGATTCAACATTTGCCGCCGTGACCAAGAATTTAATCTCCATTTCTGCCAAAAAGCCCACGATTCTATTCATAGACGATGTGCACTGGGCAGATTCAGCTTCCTTAGCGCTGCTTCATTACATTGCCCGTTCAATCGCCTCCCAGAGAATCCTCATTTTAGCTACATTTAGGAGTGAAGACCTTAACCCAGACAGCGAAGGGCGTCCTCACCCGCTTGTTGATGCGTTGCGCTTGATGGGACGAGAAAACCTCTACAAAGAAATCAAACTGTCCAGCCTCAGCCGTCCAGATGTCTCATTGCTGACTGAGAACATGGTTCAAGGACGTGTCCAGTCAGAGCTCGCTGAGAAGCTTGCGATTGAAAGCCAAGGTAATCCGCTTTTCATCATCGAATCCATAAAAATGCTATCTGAGAAAGGCAGCCTAGTTCAGGAGAACAACCGGTGGCGTCTCTCTGTCGACGAGATAGGCATCCCAACCAAGATCAAGGACATAATCCTGCGACGAGTAAGCGCTCTTAAGCCCGACCAGCGGAAAATGCTCGACGTAGCTTCGGTGATTGGTTCAAAGTTTGACCCTGAGTTGCTTGGAGCCATGTTGGGTCAAGATAGCCTTATTGTTCTTGAAACATTAGGCGCTGTTGAAAAGTCAACGTCGCTGGTGGTATGCGAAGGGAATAACTACAGGTTTGACCATGCGAAAGTCCGAGACTCATTGTATGAGGAGATTTCTCTACCGCTAAGAAAAGCTTACCATGGCAAGGTTGCCGAGAAGCTGCAATCTGACTGGAAAGGCGAAAAACTGCCTGTTGGCGACTTGGCATTTCATTATGCTCAGGCTGGAAACAAGGAAAAAGCTGTGAAGTACGCGTTGGCTGCAGGCGAGGAAGCGCTTAAAATATACAGTGGAATAGAGGCAATCAAGCACTTCAGGTACGTGTTGGATGTCACCGCAGAAGACATGAAGTACACTGACGAGAGGACAATTGCTTTGGAAGGTCTTGGTGACGGCCTCTATATTAGAGGTAGGAACCTTGAAGCAGCAAAAGCGTTTGAAAAGCTTAGCAACATTGCCACCTCTAACTTGGTGAAGATGAGGGCAATGACAAAAGCGATTCGTGCATATTTGTATTTAGGGGACTATATGCACGCGTTGAGTCTATCTAACAAAGTTGTAGAGTATCCTGATCTTGCCCGCTTAGAATATGCCCGTATTCGCTCAGCCATGGGTATGGTAAAATTCTATGGAGGGAAAGACAAAGAAGCTTTAGAAGATTTTGAAGAATCATTGAGAGTCCTAGAAGAAGAGTATTTGCTTTCAGATATAGCTCAGACACTATGCGAAATGGCCCCTATATGTTCGGTTTTTGTTGGGGGAGAAGAGGGAATTGCCGCGGGGTTGCGAGCAGTTGCACTTACCGAGTATTCAAGGAATATAGAGGTAGCACTTGAATCTAATATTTATCTATCCGTTGTTTTTCTAGGTTTTAATCTTGAGAAAGAAGGCTCAGAAACTGCTGCAGAGGGTGTCAAGTTAGTAGAGAAGGTGAGTGATCCCGTTAGCCGAGCATCGTATCAAAGCGTCAGCCATTTTATGTCAAGTCGTTTCCTGGAGGCCAAAGCTAGTCAGAGGCTTTTTTCAGGCTTGCCACTTGGGACTATGCAAAGCTTTGGAGCAGGAGCCAAAATCAAGTTTTTCATGTCCAGCCTAATTTCAGGAGCATTGCGAGAATTTAAGCAGGGTCTCAAAGCCGCAATCGCCCAAGCCTTAAAGGGCGCTGAACTCGCGGAGGAAACGGATTCCTACGCTTGGCGGTCTTATAATTATGGGAATCTGACTAGACAGTACGCTGCGGTAGGAGATATGGAACAGGCAGATAAGTATTATCAAAAACTTGATAAGGTTTCCCAAGAAGCGCCTATGGCAGGAGGCCCGATGGGATATTGGGGGGTCTTGTTGAGCAAAGCTGCTTACTTTTCAGCTAAGGGTCAATGGGAAGAGGCGAACAAGTTCTTTGAAGGGGCAATAGACGGATTCGGGCGAGTTGGTGCAATTGGCGCGGGAGTAAGACAAGGCTATTGCTGGGCGCTTCTGCAGCAGGGACGATTTGCGGACGCGAAGTTACAGTTTGAAAAGGCAAAAGAAATCTTAGATGGCTATGAAAAGCGTTTCGTGCACGCCAAAATCTTAGGATACTTCATAGCGCCTAGGAGAGTTGAGATGGGCAAAGAGTTTAACATGCGCCTTGACCTGATCAACGTTGCCAAGAATCCTGGCGTGCTGGTCAGGGTTGAAGGCTTGGCTCCAACCGATTTCAAAGTAACCTTCACCAAGCCCAATTACCGCATGCACAGCAACTCTCTTGAATTGGAGAAGAAAAGTATTCACCCGTTTACGGATGAGGGGATCACGTTTACAGTGGAGGCGACGAAGGCTGGCGTTTTCAAATTAAGCCCGCAGCTAATCTATGTGGACGATTTGGGAGAAACAAAAACCTGCAAGATTAACTCCATCAACGTAACTGTTCAGCCAGCGTCAAGTTAATTTAAAGGAGGAAACTGCATGTCAAGTGGAGAAGAAGAAAAGCTATTAAAGCCAATAATAAATGCGTCTTACCCAGCTACGCTTACTGCATTAAGTTTAGCCGTTTTACAAATCACAGGAAAGGAAAATCTTGTGTTGAGGCTTAACTTGTCAC
>CAYGYP010000357.1:0-2828 GCA_964354115.1 uncultured Candidatus Bathyarchaeia archaeon
CAAAAAAGGTTCCTGTGTCGGAGAACAGTTGTGTTCCTGCGATGTTGAAGATTTTTAGAAGCCAGATTACGATTATTCCTGCGACCGTTGCTATAAGCGCCAGTTTTATCGAGGAACGCATCCATGAAGCCTTAAGCAAATCCGATAAACTGTAATTTGCTTTTTGGCTTTGTTCCGGCATCGCAACCACTAGTGGAAAAGAAAGAAGATGTGACCTTTCTAAAAAGCCTTTGCGAACTGAAAAAACTGGCATCTTTTCGCTTTCTCTTAACTCGTGAGTCTGGTGCTCTCGGAAACTATAGCCCCCTTATATAAAGGCGGAAACGCTGAGTGAACTGCTGGTTCTTTGTCAATATTTCTTGACTAAAAACTGGGCGTTTCTAGCTTGTTTTGTCAAGAAAACTTGATAAAAACGCTTTTACCACAGAAACAGCCCGGTATTAAGCAGGGAAAAGAGGTTTGGTGCTCATGATAAGAGAAGCATCGGCATTAATCTTGGTACTCTTGGTATCTTTTCCTTTCTTAATTCCATTACTTGTCGAAGCTCAGCCAGAACCGCCAGACGTTGATACCCTAGGTCCTGTAGTGTTTTCAGTACAATCAGGTAATGTCGTAATTCTTTCTCCAGAAAACTCGGCTAGCTATGTAAACCCAATTCAACTAAATT
Organism: uncultured Candidatus Bathyarchaeia archaeon; assembly: GCA_964354115.1. Lineage (GTDB taxonomy): Archaea > Thermoproteota > Bathyarchaeia > Bathyarchaeales > Bathycorpusculaceae > DASPTR01. The sequence continues at coordinate 668 of CAYGYP010000357.1, forward strand.
TTACGGTAGAAGCATATGGGATGTTCGGGCAATTTGGGAATGTGGGAGTTAGCGTAGATGGGGGAGTCATCAACAGCGTAACTGACTTTATAAATAAATCAGTTGTACAATCAGGTCCTGATTGGTACTGGTATCTGACGACAGTTCTGGCTAGTGTGATTTTGCCAACTTTGTCTGAAGGAACTCATAACGCTACAGTTTACTATGGATGGCAGTATCTAGGAACTCCAAAAAACCCAAGTTTACAAAGGTATGAAGTTTTTGCGCATTCAACTGTTGATTTTATGGTTGTTAGTGCTAACACCATAAATGGAGAAGATTTCTTTCCAGCAATAGTTCTGAGTAGCCTGATAGTGGTCGTTGTTGTAGTGGGCTTATTGGTCTACTTCAAGAAACGCAAACACTAAACAGGACATCTGCTTCTAAGCAACCTTTCCAATAGCCAAAAACATAATAGCTGAACCGAAAGAACTAATCAGAATAGTGAAAGGGTGAATGAGTAAAGACGCTGAAAAGGCGGCATTTTTCAAGAGGCAAAAAGAACTATGCGAAAAATATAATGTTGATTTTGAACAAGCCAAAAACTCTAAATTCCGAAATAATGCCGCTATTACCGAAACACAATGAATCTAAAAATGGAGACAAATCTTTTTTCAACGATCAAGAATTTAATTCGGATACTCGTATGCAATAGTATTTTTAGAAGTGTTGCAGTTTACTTTATGAAACAGAGTTTTGAACTTCGCATCACAGGATTTGCTCATTTTGCTCGGAGCGTAATAGCCGTTACAGCACCCGCAAACGCAAAAGCCGACATGCTAAGAAGGGTGAGGGGCAAAGACTGGGTAGTCTGCAAAAAATACCCGATCAAAGGCGCCGCCACCGTGATTCCTACATATTGCCATAACGTGGCTATGCCAAAGCCCGTGCCCACCAGTTTCGGAGATAAACTTTGCGCTATTATTGCCATTACAAAAGGCGGCACAGCCGAGGCTGAGACCCCAAGAATTATGATGGAAGCGGTCAGAGACAAATCATGAACATAACCGATGATGAATAAGCTGAGAGCCATAACAAACGCTCCCACAATTATGAAAGGTTTGCGTCTGCCTATCCTGTCTGAAGCCAAGCCATAGAAAGGTGTGACAAAGATGGAGGCAATCATTAACCCGCTCGAAAGAATGCTTGCAGAGACTGGCGTCAAGTTCTTGAACATGACGAACAGCTTGGGCGCCCACGTTAGAAAACCCATCGAGGCCATGTTGAAAAGCATCCACACGAAGCTTATTCTCCAAACTTCACCACTGACCAAAGCACGCTTAATCTCAGAATACTCGACAACGGCTAGGCTGCCTTTCAACGGGCCTTCCTTCACCATCGCCAAAAAGAGCACCGCAGAGACTATGGAAACTACGCATCCGATGTAAAAGGGAGATTGCCAGCCAAAACTCTGAGCCAAGATAGGCGCGGCAAAAAACGCGCTGGTCGTTGCTATCGGCATCCCAACCGAGTAAACCCCCATTGCTTTTCCCATATCCCTGCGCTCAAACCACTGCGGAATAAACGTTGGTATACCCACAGTCACGAAGCAACCTCCCACGCCCAAAATCAGCCTCCCAACAAGCGCCATAAGAAAGGTTGCCGAAAACGCTGTAACCAAACTGCCAATCGCAACTAAAATTATTGATACAAAACTCAACCTGCGAAAACCAAACTTGTTAATCAGCACTCCCGCTGGCAAAGCCAAAAAAATCCCGGGAACCACCACAAAAGACATTAAGAATCCAGCTGCCGCATCATCAACGCCGAAAACACCCTGTAACTCGTTTAGGAGAGGCGGCAAAGACTGAAAAACGAAGCCATACGCCATAAAAGCAAAAAGGGACACGAGTAACATAACCCAACGATTGCCCGAAATTTGATTGCACTGATCCGCCTCTTCGGCTAGCGACATTTTAAACATCCTTTCCTAAAGAGTAAACCTAACGATTAATATCCTTTGAGCTGTTTGCAAGGTTAACGAGACTGTTCCAAACACGCACTTCATGCGCATATAATTCCGCAGAGAAGCCGCATTCTGCATAAAAGAGCAGTAGGGTTCAAACCTTGGTAGTGGTGGACCGAGCGGGATTTGAACCCGCGGCTTCCGCGTTGCGAACGC
>CAYGYP010000358.1:0-2823 GCA_964354115.1 uncultured Candidatus Bathyarchaeia archaeon
GAGGTCAAATAGTTTGGCCATGTGCTGGAATAGATAGCCTGTTAATCTACACCGTCGTAATCCTGTTGTTTTTGAAGAAAGCCAATATCCCTAGGATTCATAAAATAATCTACTTCTCAGTTGGAGCTGCAGTCACATACTTCATTAACATTCTACGGATAGTCACCATTTTTCTGATTGGACTAAACAAAGGCGATGTCTGGACTTTCCATGATTATTACGCTCAATTGTACTCCGCTGCATGGATTGTATCCTATCCGTTAATAATAATTGGAAGCCGAATTCTCTGGAGTAAATTCAGAAACTCGCCTCTTAAAGAAGCAATAGTGAAACTAATAGTGAACGACTGAAGTCCCGCAGTGCAGACTAAATTTCGGTTTGAACCACAAATCATTTAGTTTTGGCACTTCGCTAATTAGCGCTCGCATTTAAATCTGTCGCCGTTGCCATGTTTATCCTAAACATTGCTGCTGCGTCAAAGAGAGTGCCAAAAAAAGGAGTGGGAGGGTGAAGTGTAGCTTTTGATTCTTGGCTGCTTGCGGAAGTAGCGCATGCTGACTACTACTGCAACAGCTGACACTGCCAGCATTAGTCCAACGGTTAATCCCTCTGGATACGCGGTATCCGAATAAGTGTTGATCTGCCCCCAAGTCGATGGGTTGTCTGCTGACGATGTTGGCGGCCATGATACCCAGTTACCGGTGCTTGCGTCGTAGCATGCAATTCTAAGTCCCAAAGGCGGCGCACCCCATCCTGCTAAGGTAGCTTTGTCTATGCTGAATTCCGCTACAACGTGTTGTGCCGGGTCGTGTGCTGATGTAGCCATCGTAAGTGCCATGGTAACTGCGGCTAATGCTGATGCGCTTTCAGTCCAGCCTGTTCCGGTTCCCGTATAAGCCTTTTTAGTTGTTCGTCCTTGGATCTCAAATTTGAAGTTTCCTGCAGTTGGGGAGGTACTATCAACACCGCCGTTCATGCAAACTTGAATAATATCGCCAGCATCTTGGGTGCTGTCAGCGAACTCAATAAGATACTCAGGCGCATATCCGCCTGCTGTGTTGGCTTGCATTACAAACATGCCCTTCTGCGTGGTGCCAATGTAGTAGGGTCGACCTGTACTCCATTCTGTTGAAGTAGTCCATTTTCCGTCAATAGTGGCCGCATTAGCCCAATACTCCGCTATTTCGTAGCCAGCCTGAAATCCCATTACTGTTCCTACGCCAACTATCAAGAGCGAACTGCACAGCATCAGTATACAGACTGCAATCGAGGAAGTTCTTTTCAATACAAACAACTCTCCTATTGTTTGGGTAAATGATTATTGGTCAACCTACCTTAAGAATTTTTCTATTTAACAAAATTGGCAATACAGCCGAGTACAATTGGAAAAAATCCAAATTAATAGACGCACGTTGTCACCGTTGCAATATTACCCTGATGCGCTCCAACGCCAAGAAGAATGCCAGAAAAAAGAGGGGAGATTGAAGTGCAGATCTCGCAAATTTCTAAGGTTTCCACGAGCTGCAACTTTCGATTCTTGACCGCTTCCGGAAATAGCGGGAGCTGACTATTACTGCAACAGACGAGAGTGCCACCATTACTCCGATGGTTAAGCCTTCTGGATAATTCATACCGTATTCAGTAGCGCCTAATCCGTAAGTGTTGGGAACATTTGCGTCACTATAGGGCGGCCACATTAGGACGCCTTGGGCGGCGTTGCTTGCGTCGTATACTGCTACTCTAGGGTTGTTGTTGTACCCCAGTGCAAGTGCCCCTGTCTTGAGGAATCGGATTTCAATGATCCAGTGTGGGGTAGCGCTCTTCGCTGAAGCAGCCATCGACTGAGATACCGTGTAATCGGTTCCAGCCACGGCACTGGATGCGGCCCAGCCTGTTCCCGTTCCTACGAACACCTGTACTACCGCTGGTGTGTGCCCTGTGATGTTTATCAGGAAGCATGTAGTAGTAGGAGCAGCACCACCCGCCGGTGCGATTGGGTCCGTATAAGTACCGCTGCCGAGATCATAGCTCAGTTGGAAGAAGTCGCCTGCGTTACTGGTTGTGTCAGTGAGAGCTTCGATAAGCCAGTTTTCGTTGGGAGTCATGTCCCATTTGTCTGCAAAATAAGTAGTCATCTTTGTCCAGCCAGAGTAAAAGAAATCAATGTAACAATCTGACCATTCATCAGTAGCAGTCCACTTTCCGTCAATAGTAACATCAGTCCCAAAGTCAATATGGAATCCGTATCCTGCTTTGGCGGCGTTAGCGGTTCCTGCCAGGCATAGGCTGCATACCGCGATTATGCTAAGAGTTACCAATATTGCTCTCTTCATTTTTTAATCTCCTTTTATTTAGTCGCCATTCATACTTATTCGATTCAATGGCTTAAAAATTTTTCTATATAATAAAATTGGCAATATGGCGGGGTATGCTTGGAAGAAGTCCCATGGGATAGACCATTCGGCATACGCTTTTGACAATACTTAGTAATTCAGCGTTACGTCACGAGCCTTTTTCTGCAAGTTAAGTACATTGCAAATAATCATGTGTTGCATGCTTAACTTCTCTTCGACTACAAAGAGAACATCAGAGAAGCGATATAGAAACACGGAGAATGTGAAGTGGCTTTTTGCTTAGAGTAGGCGAAAGTCTTCTTTCACCGTTGTCAACACGACATGCGTGTTTGTGCGCTCAATGTAGGGTAAAGCCAACAGACGCTTGGTGAAATGCCCGAGTTCCTCGCGACCCCTGAATTTTGCAATAATAATGGCGTCTGTCAATCCAGTTACATCGTAAACGGTGCACACGTTCGGGATTTTAGCT
>CAYGYP010000359.1:0-2822 GCA_964354115.1 uncultured Candidatus Bathyarchaeia archaeon
GTGATTTTCAACCAATAGCACGCGGGGAAGCGGGACCGCTTCTTTTCAACAATTGCTCTGGTAGTGGAGAATACTAGGAATTGATCTCCGACAAGTTTAGATGAGCGGTATTTGCTGAGAAATCAGGTTCATATTACTGCATATGAAGATGTCAGTTTCTCTTAATGACAACTTTCAGCAAGATGTACCGTATGAACTCTTTTATTTCGTTTACAGTAAGCTTTGACTTTCCTTTCTTTCGGTTCACAAAAGTTATGGGCGTTTCTCTTATCTTGAACTTGCGCCTGTAAGACTGCCTTATTGTTTCTATTTGAATTTCATAAGTCTGGCTGTGCAGGTCGTTGACGATCTGCCTGACTAGATCAGTTGAATAGCAACGCAAGCCGCTCGTGTAGTCATGTATTGTTGCACCTACTAGAAAAGAGGACAGCAGATTAGCCACGCGGCTTATCACCCACCTGACCATGCTCCAGTTTGCCACTCCGCCTCCCATGCAGTATCGGCTTCCTATCGCAAGCCCCTTTACTTCCTTAGCCGCTGAGACCACTGACGGAACATCTGCAGGATTATGCGAGTAGTCCGCGTCCATCGTGACTACGTATTCAGGAGGGTTATCAAGTGACAAGAACGTTCTGAAACCGTCTGTTATTGCTGTTCCAAGTCCTGATTTCTTGGGCCTTACAAGAAGAAGTATATTTTTATATTTTCCCTGAAGCCCTCTTACGATATCTGCCGTGTGATCTGGACTTGAGTCGTCTATGACTAATATGGAAAGGTTAAGGTTTAAGCCTTGAATTTCATGAACCAGCCTTTCAATGCTTGCCGCTTCACAATATGTCGGAAGAATGACCCCGACATCGGAACTCACGTCGGTGTTGCCTTCGACCAGCGAAAACTCCATTGTTGGCTGTTCACCTTTGATGATAGCGTTCACTTAAGAGCACTTGATATATAAAAGCTACTACAATGCAAACTTCTTCTATAGGCTTCAACCTGACGTTTTTAGTTTCCTTCTGTAGTAAGCCAATGGATGTCGTACTCTTTGGCACAATTCGTTGGGTCCCGGGCATACTCCATGCGTTTTCAGTGTGTCACACTGTGGAGGAACGTAGCGGGTTCTTGAGCCCTTTTCTCCTGCAATGTGTTCAACTTGGTAGCGCGTCATTCTCTCGTTGAAGTCAGAAAAATTCCTGAACAGCTCAATCACCTTCTCAGGCGACATTCCCACGTTTATCAAGAATGAAGTCAGCGTGAACCGCCCCACATGGGACAGATGTCGACCAGAAGTGAACGCTTGGTAGAGAACGTCTACGCACGGCGGAAAAGCCTCTTGCACCATGATTCTCGGTAAACCTTCCATCTCAGCTTCTCCAATCTTTTCAATTGCCAGCTTCTTAATTTTGTCAGCCATCTCATTTATCGCGGCTGGAAAATTAGGCGGCTTCTTCACATCCAATCGTTTCTCGATGTGCTTCCGGACTTCCTCACTAAGCAACCTTGTTGCTTCATTTCGTGTCAGGTAAACGTTGCCGCCGCGCAAGAGACGGTTAACGAGTTTCCATTTCTTATCGCGCAAATGCGTAGTGTTGCTTATGTAATCTACGAAGCTCAGCGAAAATTCGCATGGAATCTCGGCGCGGCTGTTTGCCGTAAGATACCATCCGAAATTGTCTGCGATCTCCATGATCTTTTCCTTAGATTCAAGCCTCATTTCCTCATTTGCCTGCTTTGCCTCAGCCAAAGCATATCGTTTCTTGATGAAACTGTTTTCAGTTGCAATGACTAATAGGATTGCGGCGGGAAAAGACAGTATCTCAATTTCAGCATTTCGCAGCTTCTTGCCTGTCAACGTGTACAAGATTGCTTCTTCTACCCTTTCTTCCGCACGTTGAAGAACGCTGGAAAAATCGGGAGTGGCCAAGTCTTCGACTTTCAGATCAAGCCCCTTAACGTAGTCTGTAGTCTCTTTGAGAAACGGGTACTTTGCTAAATCGTTCTTTGTGAATCTGACAGCTGCGCGTTGCATCTTGTTTTTCTCATCACTCTGTCTCAATTCTTGGGGCTAGGTAGAAAGTCAGCTTTCCACCTTTTACCTGTTGGAAGTCAAGCTTCACCGGCATGTCTGACGAAAACTCCAACGTTGCAATGTCAGAGGTAGCAGATGCTGCCTTGATGATCTCCGTCAAGTAGCTTAAGCTGAACGTTGCCTTTGAAGGCTGAGTTGCCTCCAAGTCCAGCAGAGTGTCGCTTCCTTTCTGAATAGTTATAATCGCACCCATAAGGTCGCCTGCCGCGTTGAAAACGAGCTTCTCAGGATCAGCCTCAAGCCTGACGTGGTCACTTACGAGTTGAGCATCCTCAATTGCCTGACTCAAACCGTCAGTGGTGGCTTTGACCTTAACGTTGAAAGTGAGTTTCGGCGTCGGCACTTCCTCCTCTGATGCTTCAAGAGTAGGCATCGTAAAGTTCCTCGAGTACTTACCAGCTATAGCCACCTGCAGACGCCCAGTCTTCTCATCAAGAGACAACTCCACGACTTCGTCCTTGCCAGCTCGTTTCAACAGCTTCAGCAACTCAGTTATGTTTACGCACATTTTGGCAGGAGCATCACACACGTACTCCTCAAAAACAGTCTTTGGCCATTCAAAGTCGACCATCGCAACTCTGGACGGATCCATAGCACGCAGTTTCATGCCTTCAGAATCAAGTTTAAACGTGGCCTCATCAACAAGGATCGAGATAGACGTAATCATGTCCCGCAGAAACTTGGCATCCGCGACCTTAAGCTTAAACATCGAAGTCACCAGTCTTATTCGATATGC
>CAYGYP010000360.1:0-2812 GCA_964354115.1 uncultured Candidatus Bathyarchaeia archaeon
ATAGCTATTATCATGGATGGCAATGGCCGGTGGGCAAAAAAGCGTGGGCTGCCCCGGCGTGAGGGGCATCGGGCAGGGGTGGAAAATCTGCGCTCGGTAATTAGCTATTTTAACAAACTCAAGCTGAAATACCTCACCCTTTACGGCTTCTCCACCGAAAACTGGAAGCGCCCCGAAGAGGAGATTACCGGCCTGCTTAACCTCCTAGAAGAGGCAATAGGCAAGGAAGCCCCCGAGCTGCATAAAAACGGGGTAAAAATCCGCCACCTTGGCCGCCTTGACGAGCTTTCGCCGGGCCTGCAGCAAGCCATAAATAAAGCCATGGAGCTCACCAAAAACAATACCGGGATGACACTCAGCCTAGCTTTTAACTACGGGGGGCGGGCTGAAATTTTGAATGCCGTCCGCCGAACCATAGCTGACGGCATCCCGCCCCAAGAAATAAACGAGGAACTGTTCACCAGCTATCTTTACACCGCGGCTCTGCCCGAGGTCGACCTGGTCATCCGCACTGCCGGCGAGCTCCGCCTCAGTAACTTCCTGATATGGCAGACTGCCTATAGCGAATACTACTTCACCAAGGCTCTCTGGCCTGACTTCGATGAAAAAGAGATTGACAATGCCCTGCTCTCCTACAGCCAGAGACAAAGACGCTTCGGTGGACTATAATTAGTAACCTATCCCCCTTTTCACCCTAAAAAATCTTTGATTTTTCAGGGAACCCGATTAAAATATGGTAATCCTATCCCCCTGACCCCCTTCCCTTAACAAGGGAAGGGGGAGTGTAGATTAGAGAGTGGGCTTCGCCCCCTCTCTAAAACCTCTTCTCCTCTTATGAAAAGGGATTAAAAAAGAAGAGTCAAAGAGAGGCGAAGCCTCTCTTAAAAACCTTCTTCCCCCTCTCCAAGAATGGAGAGGGGGTTAGGGGGTGAGGTTGAGAGATAATCATATGCTTAAAGAAAGGGTTATAACCGGGCTGTGGGGTGTCCCTCTGATAACCGCTGCCGTCTGGTTTTCCAGACCAGAATATCCTTTCCCCTCATTCACCGTTCTGGTGGCAGTCTGGGGACTACTGGCGGTCAAAGAATTCTACAAAATGGCGGCTGGGAAAAAGCTAGCGCCGCTCACCTACTTCGGACTAATCTGGACGCTACTCTTTATCACCAGCCCCCATTGCAGCTATGCCCTCACCCAACCACTGCTCCTGACCTCAGCCGTGGTGCTATCCCTAATCTGCCTTCTGGCGCGCCCCCAAAAGGAAGGGGCTTTCCTCGGCTGGGCCTGGACGATAGCCGGCATTCTCTATATGGGGTGGCTGCTGAGCCACTTTGTCGCCCTAAGGGGCTTAGATGACGGCCGAAACTGGGTATTCCTGGCCCTGCTGGCCACCTTCGGCTCTGATACCGCCGCCTACTTCGTGGGCAGGGCGCTGGGCAGACACAAGCTTGCCCCCGCCATCAGCCCGGGCAAGACCTGGGAAGGGACGATAGCCGGTTTTCTGGCAGCTATCATCGTTAGCCTCCTCTTTACTATGGCCTTACCTCTAAATTACTGGCAGGCGGTACTCCTCGGCTTTCTGGTCAGCCTCTTCGGGCAGCTTGGCGACCTGGCCGAGTCCCTGCTCAAACGCAACATGGGGGTAAAAGACTCCGGCAACCTGCTGCCGGGGCACGGCGGTTTCCTGGATAGGATAGACAGCATTGTCATGGCTGGCGTCGTGGTATACTATTATGTGATATGGGCAATATAGTAAAGCAGGTAGCCGTCTTGGGTTCAACCGGCTCCATAGGTCGTCAAACCCTGGAAGTAATCAGCGCCCTACCCCAGCATTTTAGCATCATCGGGCTGGCTGCCGGCAAGAACACCGCCTTGCTGGCCAAGCAAATAAACCAGTTCCAGCCAAGGTTCGTCTATTATCAAGGTCAAAAAGCTCAAAGCAAGTCTGAATATGAATTTCTATCCCCCGAAGAGATAGCCAGCCACCCTGATGTAGATACTGTGGTCATAGCCACCTCGGGGAAGTGGGGACTAAAGCCGGCCCTGGCGGCGGCCAAAGCGGGCAAGAGGCTCGCCCTGGCCAACAAGGAATCGCTGGTCATGGCCGGTGAGATTATCACCAAAGAGGCCAAGCGCAACGGGGCGCAGATTATGCCCATTGATAGCGAGCACAGCGCCCTATGGCAGTGCCTTGAGGGTGAAAGCCAGAAACCAGCCCGGCTCATCCTCACTGCCTCCGGGGGGCCCTTCCTCGGCTACTTGCCAGACCAGCTAGCCAAGGTTACCCCGGAGCAAGCCCTGAAACACCCCTCATGGCGGATGGGAAGCAAGGTCACCATTGACTCGGCCACGCTTATGAACAAGGGGCTGGAGCTAATTGAAGCCCACTGGCTTTTTGACATGCCCTTCGATAGTATCAATGTCCTGGTCCACCCCCAGAGCATTGTCCACTCCATGGTGGAATTTATTGACGGCTCGGTTAAAGCCCAGCTGGGCTACCCCGACATGCGACTGCCCATTCAATATGCCCTTTCCTACCCGGAACGCCTGGCCAACCCCCAGCTCCCCAGGCTCGACTGGGATAGTATCAAAGAACTCAACTTTGAGTCGCCTGACCTCAAAACTTTCCCCTGCCTTAAGCTAGCCATTGAGGCGGGAAAGAAGGGAGGGACTTATCCGGCAGTGCTCTGCGCCGCCGATGAAGCCGCCGTTCAGCTATTCCTATCAGGAAGCATAAAATTCACTGATATCGCCCGTCTTGTCGGGCAGGCGCTGGCAAAACTACCGCCTTATAAGCTTGGTTACAACGGTCAGT
>CAYGYP010000361.1:0-2810 GCA_964354115.1 uncultured Candidatus Bathyarchaeia archaeon
CGAAAACAAAGAACGTCCCCTCTTCAACGACCGCGATGGGATACAGGTTTTCGAAAATAGGATGGAGAACCCTAAATTTCTCCTGGTAGGCGAATACCTGCCCCAGGGCGGCATCATATTTTTTGGCTACCTGGTCCTCTAATACCTTCCCCTGGGCTGATCCCCAGAGCCCAGGAAAAAAAAGGAGCGAGAAAACACAATTGATAATCATGATCTTCATGGCCGACCTGAGATATAAGCTAAGGGTACCCGGTTTGCCTTCTTTCCGCAAGTGGAGAGCGGATAAGGAAACCCTCATGTGCTCACACGCCCACCTATTCCGGTCTTAACGCTTGATCTTGATGATGGCGGCCGCCCTTGACATTTTTCATGAACGGTTTCTATAGTAGTGCTCAATTGAATGGCAGCGACAGGCCCGGCCCGCTCCATCTGCCGCGCCGGCAAGGGCCTCGCTAGCGGCTGTAAGATGAGCTGCCAGCCGATTGTCAGCCTGCTTTCAATAAGCTAAAATCCAAGTGACAAATTCGAAAGATGTCCGTAAGTTTTTACGGAACAGGAAGAAAATGAAGCCAACAATCGTCGATGTCAACGAGAAAAACATATCCCGGTATCCGGCCGCCTGTTTCATGAACCCGGCTTCTGAGGGATATCAAACGAAACTTGTCTGGCTGAATAAGCGCTTTTCCGAGGGATTGAAAATCAAATTGCTCTATTTCGAGAATGACCGGAAATGCCACGGGTTTATTGAGTATATCCCGGGGGAGAACGCCTGGAGGGCCGTAGAGGCCCCCGGCTATCTGTTCATTCATTGCCTCTGGGTTTCTCCGAACAAGGTCAAAAATAAAGGATATGGCTCGCTTTTACTGAATGAGTGTATCAAGGAGGCGGAAAAGCAGGGGAAACACGGGGTGGCGGTCGTCGCCAGCGACAGCGCGTTCATGGCCAAGAAAGACCTTTTCTTGAAGAACGGCTTTCAGGCCGTCGAGACCTCGGGAATGTTCACCCTACTGGTCAAGCCGTTGAAGAAGGGCCCGCTGCCCAAATTCCGGGACTGGGAGAAGCAACTTGGCAAATACAAAGGACTGAACATCGTCTACTCGAATCAATGCCCCTGGGTAGCCAGATTCGTCAAAGAAATCAATGAGATAATTCAGACGAAAGGTCTAAGGATCAAAATCACCGAATTAAGGACGGCCCGTCAGGCGCAGGACGCCCCTTCGATTTATGGCGTATTCACTCTGCTGCAGAACGGCGGAATTTTGGCCGACCATTACATCTCCCAGAGAAGATTTCTCAACATTATGGAGAAGGGGCTTCCCCCCTAACTGCGACTTCAACTCATACCTAATCGGCTTGGTTCCCACGCTTTTTTATGATCCAGGAAGTGATGGAATGCTTGATCAGCTACGCCGCTTTTGGCCTGTAGACCAAGGCCGCGATGACCCCCATCAATACGGATTGGATTAAGCCCGCGATGATCCAATACCAGACGACCGCATACGGAATCGGGTAGATGATGAATTGTTCAAAGGATGTGACAAAAAAGGTGAAGAGGGCGATATAGATGCCATAGCGGACTCCTTCCATGACGCCTTTTCGTTCGTACCCTTTGGCGAAGATGAAGCTGAAGAAGAAGGCAAAGACGGCCATGGTCACGAACCGCACCCAGGAGAATCTGTTCATCTCCTCTTCCGGCCGCATGGCGCTCTGGACATCGGGCTTCATGTAATAGTCGCCGAGAATGAGGCTGTGGATGAGGAAATTCGTCGCCATAAACGCCAGGTACACCAAGAGAGCGGCCAGCCATAATTTTTTCCAGTTCATTAAACCCCCCTGTTAATAACCAGAATGCGCAGGGAATCGTAAATCACAACGCCAAGCCATGTCAAGGACCGCTGGCCTTGACATTTTTCACGAACGGCTTCTATAGTAGTGCTCAATTGAATGGCTGCGACAGGCCCGGCCCGCTTTTTTCTTTTTCGCCTCTGCTTTGTGGCTTCTCTGGGCGGGCTTCTCTTCGGGTTTGACACGGCGGTCATCTCCGGGACTTTCAGCTTCGTTGAAAAACAATTCTTCCTCACCAAGTTTGAAGTCGGATGGTTCGCCAGCGCGTTTCTCTTTCCCTGGTATGTCAGCCGGCTGGGCATGGCCTCCGGATTCTGGACGTTTGCTGCGATCTGCTTTGTGGCCACGATATTCTTTTGGCGGCTGGTCCCCGAGACCAAGAACAAGAGCCTGGGGGAGATCGAAGCATTTTGGCTCCGGCCGGCAAAATCCGGCCATCAGGGAGCCGCAGAAACGGGGAAGGAGGCATGACCATGAGCGATTCCCAGGAATTGTCGCTTGATCGGATGATCGAACTGCGCGATATTTATCGCGACGGGCTCCTCGGCGATACATTGCCCTTCTGGATTCCCCGCGCCATCGACCGTGAATACGGCGGTTATCTAACCGCCCTCGACCGGGACGGGACGGTGCTACAGACGGATAAATCGGTCTGGTTTCAGGGCCGGTTCGCCTGGCTCCTGGCCACCCTCTATGACACCGTGGAAAAACGGCCGGAGTGGCTGGAACTTTCCCGGCATGGAATCGAGTTCCTCAACCGGTATTGCTTTGACCGGGACGGCCGCATGTATTTCCTCGTCACCCGGGACGGCCGGCCCCTGCGCAAGCGCCGCTACCTTTTCTCGGAATGTTTCGCCGTGATTGCCCTGGCCGCCTATGGCCGGGCCGCGGGAGATGAAAGCGCCAAACGGCAGGCTTTCGACCTTTTCCGTCTCATCCTCCGTTACCTTCGGACTCCCGGCCTC
>CAYGYP010000362.1:0-2810 GCA_964354115.1 uncultured Candidatus Bathyarchaeia archaeon
CCGTCGAGTCATTATCACCGCGTGTGGCTCTGTTGACTCTAAAGCTCATCATCCACGATAAATGAAGGCGCATCTAAAACTTAAGGCTTTTACGCTTAGTAGTGAATAGTTTTTATGCAGAAAAGCAAATTGTGAATTGCTTATGGTGAAGCTTTATGAAACTCTCAGAAGTCATCAAGGGGAGAAGAAGCATAAGAGCCTTCAAAAAACAGAACGTGCCCGAAGAGATTATTGCAAAGCTCATCAACGCGGCAAGGTGGGCACCGTCCGCGGGAAACATTCAACCATGGGAATTCGTAATCGTCAGAAAACCCGCCGTCAAGAAGAAACTCGCCCAAGCAGCCCTCAACGAAGAGTTTGTTGAAGAAGCGCCTGTGGTGATTGTTGTTTGTGCAGACGAAGAGCGTTCTTCAATGGGCTATGGCGTTCGAGGCAAAACCCTATACTGCATACAGGACACGGCGGCTGCAACCCAAAACATTCTCTTAACAGCTTATTCACTCGGGCTAGGCGCATGCTGGATAGGCGCATTCAACGAAAACGAAGCAAAAGAAGCGTTGCAGGCTCCTGAAGGAATACGGCCAGTGGCCATTATTCCCGTGGGGTACGCGAACGAAGCTCCGTCGCAAAGAATCAGAAGACCACTCAGTCAGATAATGCACTACGAAATCTTCTAAAACTTAGCAAGCACAGATTAAATTTTAATCCAACAACAACTTTTTCGGCTGGGTTGTGTTGGCTGAAAAAAGTTATGGAACTGTTTCTAGAATAAATGTTTTAAGTGCTGTATTGGAAACCTGTTAACTGTGAGTAGATATGGGCAGCAAAGAACAAACAAACGGAAACACAGTTGAAAAAATCGGTGCCCTCAATGAGATTTTTGAAGATGTAATTTCAGATGCGTCTGAGCTAATAGATGACCTATATTGGGGTGTTAAGACTTATCTTATTTTTGGCATTATCGCCATTCTGTTTGGCGTATCAGAGATTGCATATAACGCTGAGTTTATACAAGAAAGGTATTATATACCGTTATTCATCGCTGGGACTCTATTATTCGCAGGTGCAACTCAGATTCTCAGCTATTTCAGACTTAGAAAAAAATACTTGAAGCTGTTCAAGATTAAGAGTGAATTGAAGAAAGCCTAGGAGAGTCGGTCATGCCTTTTCCTAGGAGAAGACCTAACAAGATTGCATTAGAATTATTTGATTGCATAGATCAGAAGGGTGATAGAGCCTCAAAGTGGGATTTGATTAAGGTAGTTGGAACTGAGTCGCAGTTTCATTACTGGGTTGAAGAATTCTTGCTTAGAGACAAGTTTATTGAAGAACAACAAGAGTCTAATCATTATTTCTATAAAAAAACTGAAACGGGGGAACTTTTGCACAAATTATTGAAAAATGGAAGGATAATGCAAGCTCTATTAAGAGTTAGTGGAAAGAAACTGCGAAGAGACTAAAGCAAAGTTAAGGTCGTCCCTTGCAGTGTTTTTAGTATTTTTGCTTCCGAACAAGCAATTCTGGTTTGGTTGTTGTTGGATTAAATTTTAATCCCCTCCTACCAACCAAAAAAGATGACGTGCAAGCCCTCAGAAAAGACATAGTACAGGGCATTACACACGATTCAAGACAACTATGCCTTAGTCATTGGATGAAAAGAGGGGTAGGGGATAATTCAGACCATATATAGGGTGCATATATAGGGGGTATAGTTATGTGCGAACGTTTTTGTCCTTTCGGATTCGACATTTGTTTAGATTCGATCGAATGCGAAAAGATGTAGTAATAGTCAATGTTTACATGTTTGGTTGGCGGTTCCACCCGTTTGGATTTTGATATTTCACCATCGGCGTAGTATCTATGGTCCTTTCTGTTTTCTTTGCTGCAAAGAAATACACTATCTCGATCAAGATCTCTCGGTGATTCTGTTTGTCTTTGATGATGTTTTCGAAGACGTTTTCTAAGATTTCCGAATCTGCAGGTTTCAACTTGGAAAGTTCGTTGGCAATGCTTTGTTGCACCTTAGACTTCAGTAAATCAGAGTAGCATTCGCTCAGGGCATCCTCCAAATTCACTAGCTCTTTCAGGATTGCGCAAAAGTTATCAGCGTCTATTTCTTGTATTTTGGAGATTTCTTCTGAGCAACTGTGGGCTTCTTGCCATAGCTCGGCTATGTTTTTCTTGCAGTCTCCAACGCTATATTCTGGTCTTATTATGCTCTTGACTATTTCCCGCAGAATCTTCGAGTGTTTCAAGCTGTCGTACGCTATGCCGACCAACAAGGAATCAACTTCTGGATGCTTCATCTTTCTGGCTATAATACGGTACAAGTTAAACGCTTCTTCTTCTAAAAGGCTACAACAGCAGAGATACTTTGCTGCGTCTCTTCCCTTGTTGTCCAACATTACCTTAACTACTCCCCCGTGGAAAAACCTGAATAAGGGTGTTTGTTCTTGTGCAATAGGAGAAAGCGTAGCAAGTCTTAATAAACATTACTAGGTGCCGTATCGACACAGATACAGATCATAATTTAATCCAACCCAACTCACAAGAATAGAGTTTAATGTTGTGGCACTGAATAGTGCACCCTCAAAAAGTTGTTATCGTGCGTTTTTGTGAGAAAAGTATAAAAGTGGCACTCCCCTTCCCATAAGGCTTCCTGAGGCATGGAGGCACATGCGAACAAAATGGCTGCCTTGCCAACGGATAATAACAATGGAGGCGACTGAAACTGCTATCAAGAGATTGCGATGGCTGCTCTCAGATGAAAGCGTGCAGCAAACGCTATTACATCGTCGCGAAAGGCGATA
>CAYGYP010000363.1:0-2802 GCA_964354115.1 uncultured Candidatus Bathyarchaeia archaeon
CCATGCCGCATATCTCGCAGACCGGCGTCTCGACCTCACCGTTTCTACGCCGTGGACGGGCGGCTAATAAATGTATTGAGGATAGGTTCTGTCAATTCTTCGGTTGATCCTTTGGCTGTAAAGAATTGATTGATGAATGTTTTTATTCAGAGGCGATTTTACTTGAGTGGATAATAAAAATGGTCCTCCAAAGACGAAGACAGAAAGGGCGTTGTTCTTGTCAGATATAAAAATGGAACAGAGAAAAATATTGCCTAAGAATGCCTATATGAAAATAAAGGAAGTCGGGAAAAAGAAAAAAAATCGTGCTTCGAGCGCGTGAAGCGAGGAGATGAAAAATTCATTGGCAACAACTTACGACATAGGTAAGAAACTTGGAATCGAGATGAGAAAAAGGCTGGAGAAGAACCTGAAGAGATATGTTATAGCTGGCGTAATTGCAATGGCTTGTGGCGTCCTTTTTATAGGATTGAAATTACCTTGGTACATTGATTTCATAGGAGCCTTCTCTTCGTATCTAATAGCTAACTA
This sequence comes from uncultured Candidatus Bathyarchaeia archaeon, assembly GCA_964354115.1. GTDB lineage: Archaea > Thermoproteota > Bathyarchaeia > Bathyarchaeales > Bathycorpusculaceae > DASPTR01. The sequence continues at coordinate 532 of CAYGYP010000363.1, forward strand.
TGGTCTATCTAAAATATTCAAGAAGAACTCGTCACAGCTAGCGTCTTAGCGTTGATATATAAGTCGGAGAACCCCACTTCTATAAGGAGAAGAATGAAGGCACCTTAAAAGCCATGGTGGTGGAGACCTCTCTGGGCATTTTGCGTAGTATCCACGATCGCGATGGGATTCATCTTTTATTTTTACTCAGACCTCCCTTTTGGGAACATGCTTGAAGGAGTGGCTCTATCCTTTGTTCTTCTGGGCTTTGCGTATTACATACGAGTTAGGTCAAACCTCAAGGTCAACAGGGTGCTATACGTGCTCTTGGGTATTAGCCCCATAGGCTTCCTGCTTATGATCGCTGTAGTTGTCAGCGAACTCGGCCACTTCATGACGACTAATTTGGGTGCGTGGCCTTCACTTATCATGACCTTCATAGTGCCATATGTCATAGGCGCGTTCATAGGCGACTGGATAGGCAAGAAGAGAGGTTATCAGCTCCCCTTATCTCCATAATAGTAGAAGTGATAGATTGTGAAACGTTTGTTTTTAGCGCGTTTGTTTCTTGCTGAGTTCATAGCATGCTTAATGGTGGGTGCTGGTTTAGTGGCAGTTGGGCAGTTCAATCCATTTACGGCAGGGTTAGCATTTGGGGTAGTTTCTATAATGGTTTTGCTGATATATGCTAGGAAAAAAAGTGGCTGACCCTAATCCAGAATGCGAGCCTACCAACCGATTCTTTACAGCCAAAGGATCAACCGAAGAATTGACAGAACGTGAGGGTATCCCCCCTACTATTTTTGCGGACCCTTTTTCGGGTCCCTTTTTGGCTAATGCGTCGTAAAACGTCTCAACTGGTTGATTTTTTCCTATTTTTTATATGGATTCGTACTTTTTTGTATTTTTTTATATAAGAATAGCCTAGCTCGTCGAGGCTTCTCTCCGTGGGTGATCAGGCGTGGGCTGTCAGCTCCCTCAGGAGGGAGCTTTCGACGTTGCCTCCGCTCAGGACAACGCCTACCTTCTTCCCCTTGAATCGCTCCGCTTGTTCGATGAGGGCGGCGACGCCTACGGCGCCGGAGCCCTCGACTACCTCGTGTTGGCTGAACAGCATTAGCCTCATAGCCTCCACGATGGTTTTTTCCCTGACCACGATCCAGTCGTCGACGAGACGCTGGCAGATGGGGAACGTGACGCTGCCCTGTTCTATGCCTCCGTGGAGCCCCTCGGCTACGGTGTCGAACATGGGGATGTCCACGATTCTCCCGGCCTTGACGCTCTCGTACATGACTGGGGAAGCCTCTGTCTGGACCCCAACGACCTTGGTCCCTGGCACGGCCTTCCAGACGGCGGCGATACCTGAGATCAGCCCGCCTCCGCTCACCGGTACGAGGACGACGTCGATGTCGGGGCTATCTTCGAGCATCTCCAGGCCGACGGTGCCCTGGCCGGTGATTAGGTCCATGTCGTTGTAGGGGCTGAGGAAGGGCATCCCCTTCTCCCTGCTCATCCTCTGGGCGAGGCGCTCAGCGTCCATGTACTCCGAGCCGTGTACGATGAGCTCCGCGCCAAGCGCCCTTATGGCGTCCCTCTTCACCCCCGGCGTGTTCTCGGGGACCACGATGACGGCCTTGACGCCGAGCTCCCTGGCGGCGTAGGCGACGCCCTGAGCGTGGTTCCCGGATGAAGCAGCGACCACGCCCCGCTCCCTCTCCTCGGGCCTTAGGAGCATCATCTTGTTTGTCGCGCCCCTGATCTTGAAGGAGCCTGTGAGCTGCCTGTTCTCCAGCTTAAGCCAGACATCTGAGCCGAACATTGTGCTCAGAGTAGGAGAATGCTCGAATGGCGTCCTGCGCACCCATCTGCTGATCCTCCTACGGGCCGCGTAGACCTCGCTCAGCTTCATACAAAATAAGTAGGGAGGAGGGTTAATAACGGTAAGCTATCCGAGGCTGGCGGAAGCCGATAGAAATCGTTGGATGCGAGCGAGGAAGAACCACGCGTCTCATCCAGTGGCTTGATAAAGCTCTTTTATCCGTTCAGGCTTACTCTTCTCTACGCTGTAAGGTGTTTTCTCCTTGAGAAACATCATCATCGACACGGATCCGGGCGTAGACGACGCCCTCGCCATCATGCTAGCCTTCAGCTCCCCCGAGCTCAATGTTGAGGCGATCACGACGGTCCCCGGGAACGTCAACCAGGACAAGGCCCACGGGAACGCGCTCAAGCTCCTTGAGTTCCTCGGCGTCAAGGATGTCCCAGTCGCCAGGGGAGCGGAGCAGCCCCTCC
>CAYGYP010000364.1:0-2796 GCA_964354115.1 uncultured Candidatus Bathyarchaeia archaeon
CTCCATATTGTTACGTTGAGCGTGAAGTTGTAAACTCCGCCTACGTTGGCGTCTGCGTCTGCGAACAAGATGTGCAGCGTGCCTCCGTTTTTGCTGTTTTGTGGAATCTTAAGCACCATTATGCAGCCTTCAGCCGCGGCGTCGATAAGCACGCTGTTGTGAGCGCTACGCGTCGCCGTTCCAACCAGGTAACGCGGATGGTCGAAAGTTTCCTTTTTAACGTCTGCCCTGGTTACGCCTGGGATGTGCCGTGCTGGCATCTAATCACCCGTGGAACCTTGACTCCAGCTTGAAAGGCTTTCTTCCGCTTGCCCTTGGCGCCTGCGACCTCGGGTTGTTCGGCTTGGGCATGATGCTTTCGCTTCCAGCCCTGCCCGTTTCGTGGTAGCTTACTTCCTGAACTGTCACCCTGCATGCTAGGAGGTTGGCTACTGCCCAGACTTCTGCCTGGTCGGTGTCGTCACTGACGTAGCCGCCTGCGACGACTTCCTGACCGTCGGTGTTCGCGGCTGCGCCTGCCGTGAGGTTGGGATGCGAGCCTACCGCTATGAAGTTGGCTGCGTCCAGGTTTTGGATGCTGTAGAGAAGGCGGCTGCTGTTCTCGGTTAGCAGCCTTATCGGTGTGGTTATGGGAACGAGTACGCTAAACGTTGAGGTGCGGCGGGAGCCCAAGAGGGTTCAGCTCTTAGGGCTCGTTTTTCTGCCTGTAAATCGGCACTAGCCTGATCGTGTGTCCCGTTGCTGTTCCCGAAGTCAGTACCCTGAGTTTGCCTGCTGGCAATGGTTCCTGCTCGAAGTCTAGGAAGTTGTAGTGCTCGAACCATCCGCCCATCACTGCGTCGTCTCCGACTTCGCCGTGTCCACGGTCGTTGTGCATCCTGCACATGGTGAGCCATGATTCCTCGACGATTTCGCGGTCGTCGACTTTGACGATTACTTTGTCTATGTCTCTGAGTGCCGAGGTTTCTGTTGGAACGGTTGTAGACCAGAATAGCAGCCCTAGAAGCTCCGCGCCCGCGTAGTCTAGGTTGAACTCCTGCCTTGCGGCGGTGCTTAAGCCTTCAAGGTACTGGTAGTTGAAGTGTCCTGGAAACGGCTGTTCGCGGTAGACGTATGCGACTGTGAGCTGGGTTAGGGCGTTCATAAGGTTGGCGTTTGTCAGCCACGTGAACCTTGCGCTGAGGGATTTGCCGCATTTGGTAACGTGAAGTGGAAGCCTTGATCCCATCAGGTGGCACAGGTTGGTCGTTGCAGCGCCTGGTTCCATGTGGGCTATGCTGTCTACCTTGTATGTTTGGTAGGCTAAGAGGTCTGCGAAGTGGATGCGGACGATTTGCTCTCCAGCGAGCTTAAGTTGCACTTCGTCAAGGGTAAGAGGTAGTTGCAGCCAGTTGCATGCGGTTGAACCGCACTGCGCTCCGCATAAGGCTATGTCAAGGTATTTTACGTGGTCGGCGGGTATGTTGAGGTCTTGAGTGTCAGCTGTGAATGCCACAGTGTCAAGAAGCATCTTTTTAAATTCCATTTTTTCATGTCACCCCTGTTTAAGGCATCACGCTTTCGGTTCGCAAGACTGCTTTGTAGCCGTCTGGCGCGCTCCAGCTGTGCGGGTATCCGGGCCCGCCTAGGCGTATGCTGTTGTAGCTGCTTGTGGGGTAGTTGCTGCCTTGTCCTGCTCCTGCTGGCCTGTTGGCGCTTTGGGTTGTGGTTCCGAACGGGCTGCTTCCAGATGCCAGTGCCACGACAAGTGACGACAAGGCACTGCCTATGAGCATTCCGAAGCCCGCTTTCTTCGCGATAGAGCATATTGGGCCTTGTGACGGTATGATGCTTGGAAGCATTCCGCCGACGAAGCCTGCTATCATCAAGCTGGCTGCTGGAACGAGTGGTGCGTGTGTAGTCATGTTTGGCACGAATTCCTCTGTGACGCTTGTGAAGTTGTGCCGCGTGACCGCGTTTACGTGCACGGTTGCGAAGTCGCTTAGCCAGTTGGTTGAGCCCCACAGTTTGAACACTGAATCGCATGTCATGCCATAGCCTAGTACTGCGCCTAGTACGTCTGCGCGCTTAGAAATCTTTGATGCTGCTCCGCTGATTTTCTCTTTGACTTTTCCCATTGTTTTCACTATCTGTGCTTAGTATGTAGCTGTTTGTCTATTTAAAAGTATCGTTAGCTTAAATGGCATACGGCGGTGATTTCGTTGCACCCATAGAACAGGCGGAGCGTGATGTTAAGCAGTTTCCTTGCTCTGCTTCCAACGTTTCTGGGTGTAGGCGTGATCGTTACCTTGGGAAACACGGTGTAGAGCAGATTACTCAGTTCATGTTCTCCCCAGCTCGAAATGTGGCCTCTGCCGCTTGTCTTCCACCGGAAGAAGGAGGCGTTTGGCACTTTGATTATGGCTTTCGAGTTGGCGCCGGGCTTGAGGACGCGACTGATTTCCCGCAGCATCTGGCTTGGGTTTTCAACGTGTTCCAGTATGTGGCTTGCGTGGACAGTGGTGAAGATGGCGTCTTTGAAGGGAAGGCATAAGGCGTTTCCCATTGCCTCGAGGTGATAGGCTTCTGGGCTCAGGTCGAAGTGTATGATGTTTTCTCCTTTGAGGCATATTCGCTCTTTGAAGGGGTAGCCGCTTCCCAGGTCTAGTATCAACTTGTCAGCCAGCGAGGAATACTATGATTGTTGTTAGCATCTTTATTATTTGGCGTTTCCACCATGGTGTTCCTTTCTTGATGGTTACTGTGAAACTATACCAAATTTTGATTGTGTCTTGTTTTTTGTAGTAGGCTTTTCGG
>CAYGYP010000365.1:0-2795 GCA_964354115.1 uncultured Candidatus Bathyarchaeia archaeon
CAGCGGTGGGCTGTCCTATGGTGATAATGTATCAATCCAGCAAAATCCTCTGGCACCTGCTGGGGCGATGGCTGTTAAAAACAAAATACCTCTCTCTGGTCAATATCCTGGCAAATAGGGAATTGGTGCCGGAATTTATGCCGTATTTCGGCTCGATTAAACCTATTGCGGAAACAATAGAGCTGCTTTTAGAAGATAGTGATAAACTGGCTCAAACCAGCGGTGAGCTTATCCAACTGGCCGAACCGTTGACTGAGAAAAAAGCTTGCAAGGAAGTCGCAGAGATAGTGGTTGAAATGCTGCGTTAAGCATCAACAACAAAAACGGTTTGTGGCGCTGATAATCCTTATCTCCGTGACGCCGAAGGTAATTATATTCTTGATGCTGCAGGCAATAAAATATTAAGTTACGAATATCTCGAAGCCGATAAGTGGACGAAGCGAATGGAAAAACTTTGGTATTTATTTAAAGACCCTTATGAATGAATAGGTGCCAGTGATGATTAAGAAATATTTTTGGAAAATCTTTTTGGTAATACTGTTGTCGATGAATAATCTATATGGAAAACCCGAGATTGTTAACTGGAAGGTGCTCTCCAATGACAAATTTAACGTATCGGATATAGCTTCGGTGGGTTTCTTTGTTGATAAAGATGATAAGGTATTTGTGGAAGTGGTAATTGCCGGGCGATGGGAGGATTACCTCTTGATAAATAACCGTTGGGTGAGGACCGACCAATATGGCCGATATTTAAACGGTTTTGTTAAAGATGGCAAGGTTCATCTTGTTTTTCGACCAGATGAACAGCATATTGATATTTATGCTGTTGACGAAGATTTTGTCCTTGAAAACCGCGTAACAATCGGAGATTTCCCGAGATATCCTGGTCCCATTCAAGTTATTTATGTTCCAGGGGATAACAACGTTTCTTATCTATTAGGTTCCCGCCAACAATTGCCACGCAATCCTGTCGAGTTTATGAGAGATGTTGTGTCTGGTGGTCATGGTCTTTATTATGAAAAGCCAGTTTTGGCGGAGATAGAGGGTCAGACGTTGCTCAAATATAGCAAGATTCCTTATGGCGGAAAAATAGATGAATCTTATAATATTAAAGAGGTGCTGACAGGGAAAGACAAGATTCACCTTTTGGGTTTCAGGACCCCGAAACAACTGCCTTATACCTCTACAGTCTTGCACTACGCGGAGTACAACACGAAAAAGGAAAAGGTTGTGCGAACGCAGAATATTTATGAGAAAACGCCAGATTTTAACAAAAATGATGGACCCAGAAATTTATATTTGGAGTGGTCGTCATATTGGCATGTCTCGGCCGATAACTTTAACGATGACCTTTTTATCGTCTTCTCATGGCACAGATTCTGCTTTTCTGACAATGCGAATAAGGTGCCAATAATAAATATGGAAAGCACCAACTCGCCAATCTATTATTCTCAAAGCAACGGGAAGGGTTTTGGTGATGTCGAGATAATTGGCAATGGCATTCTTCCATTGGTAAGAGCCGATTCTGTGGGAAATGTCCACGTTATCTGGGCTAACAGTGATGGTGCTCTTGTTCATAAGGCGAAAAAAGGCGACAAATGGGGCGACGAACAAATTATCTTGGATAGTATAATAGATATAGGCGAAGTTCGGGAAGGTATGCGTCAAGGTAGACAGGTGTTGAAGAATAAGTGTGCTGAGTTTGATAAAGACAACAATCTTAATGTGGTCTTTACATCGAATGGGAAATTGGTGTTAGCGAAAGTTAGGCTCGATTGAGATGTGTATTGGTTCAGGTACATCGTGGCTGTGTCCGGTAAGGTTCCCGTTGTCCTGCTCATTTTGACGCCGACAGCGGCAATATACTTAAAACGCACATTCATACAAATAATCAGGTTATCGCCCAGCACGATGGCCCGCCTGCAACGAACAACAAGTATTTCTACCTACACGATCGGCTGGGTAGCATTCGGCAGCCGAGTCAATGCTTCTTTGACCTGCGGTTAGCTCTTTTTTCCCGGCGTCAGTAATAAAACTCTTGCAGAAATGGGGGCTTTGAGTTATCTTATTTCCTTCGTTTTGCCAACAAAGATGCGTTAGCAACCCTTAATTTAGGAAGGTAACGATGAAGGTATCTGTAAAAAACCCGGGTCTGTCCGAACTTGATGAGCTTTGCATTCAAACAATTCGGTTTTTGGCTGCTGATGCGGTCCAGAAAGCCAACTCCGGTCATCCGGGTATGCCGATGGGAATGGCACCGGCAGCATATATTCTCTGGACGAAACACCTTCGGTATAATCCGGCCAATCCGCAATGGGAAACAAGAGACCGATTTGTCCTTTCGGCAGGTCACGGCTGTATGCTGTTGTATTCGTTGCTGTATTTGACCGGCTATCGTTTAAGTCTGGAAGAACTGAAGAATTTCCGGCAATGGGGCAGCAAGACGCCGGGGCATCCAGAATGCCGCCCGGAGCTCGGTGTTGAAGTTACGACCGGGCCGTTAGGACAGGGGATTTCCAATGCGGTCGGAATGGCGATAGCCCAGAAGTATTTGGCAAGCTATTTCAACCGGGATGGTTTTCCCGTTATCGATTATAAGATTTATGTAATCGCCGGTGACGGCGATTTGGAAGAGGGGGTTTCCTCGGAAGCCAGCTCGCTGGCAGGACACCTCGGCTTAGACAATCTGATTGTTATTTACGACGACAATCACATCACAATTGACGGGGAAACCAAGCTCTCCTTTACCGAAGATGCGGCGAAGCGTTATAAGGCCTACAATTGGAACGTAATAG
>CAYGYP010000366.1:0-2781 GCA_964354115.1 uncultured Candidatus Bathyarchaeia archaeon
CGCTCAGCCCTCCACCGGGCAATTTCTAAACGCTCGGCCCTATTGCCGGGCCGTTAGGCCCAATTTCCTTCTAAACTACTTGACTTTTCATACATTATGATTTAGCTTTGTACATTAGTGATAATGCTAATCAACAATAGCATCTATTCTTTCCAGTTATAAAGTAACTCTAGAAATCATGAAAACAAGAATCTGCCTAATTTTTCTTTCTTTCATTTTGTTTGGAGCCTGTAATTTCAAAGAAACTCCTTCAAAACCTTCTTTAGCAAAGGTTGATCCAGTTGAAGATGTATATTTTGGGATTAAAATTTCTGATCCCTACAGATATATGGAAAACCTTCAGGACTCTACAGTAACTGAATGGCTTAAACAACAATCAGATTATACTCGCAGTATGTTGAACAGCATCCCGGGACGTCAAAAGTTGATTGATAAAATGCTGGAATTTGATAAAAGAAAATCGACTTCTGTTTCATCCCTGTATATTACTGATAACGATAGGTATTTTTATTTAAAAACTACTCCTGCTGATGAGACGGGAAAACTCTTTTACCGTGACGGATTTGAGGGTAAAGAAGTTTTACTGTTTGATCCTGATAAATTTGGCTCTGATACGACACAGAAATATGTGATTAGCACATTAGTCCCATCACTGGATGGATTAAAGGTTGGTTTTGAAGTTGCTCCAAACGGCTCTGAAAGTTCAATATTGTTAATTATGGATGTTGACAACATGAAACTTTTTGATGAACAAATTGACAGATGCTGGGGATCAATTTCATCATGGCTTCCTGACAATGAAAGTTTCTTGTACAATCGCCTCCAGTCTTCTGACGTTCATGACATAAATCGCGAACTGGATAGCAAGACCTACATCCATTCTGTTGGAAGTGATCCGGCACAGGATCGTGAAATATTTTCAAGGACAAATAATCCTGAACTGAATATTAAACCAGAGGAAATACCAATAGTAATCTATGATAAAGACAGCAAATACCTGTTTGGTATTATAGCTACAGTTGATAACAGGTTAAATGCTTATTATGCCTCCTTATCAGACCTGAAAAAAGACAAAAAAGCATGGAAACGATTATTTAAACCTTCTGATGAGGTATATAATTTCAATACAACTAACAGGGAATTATATATTTATACTCCAAAAAACGCTCCGAACTTCAAAATATTAAAAACATCTCTTACTAATCCCGATCTCAGTACCGCCATAGTGGTTGTTCCTGAAGATCCTCAAAGAAAACTGACTACTTTCAGCCTGAACAGCGAAGGTTTATATTATAGCTTATCTGAAAATGGAGTAAAGGAAAGATTATTCTTTGTTACACACAATAGGAAGAATGGAAAAGAAATTGACCTTCCTTTTGATGCAGGTTCAGTAAACATAAAAACAAAAGGGTATGAATTCAGAGATCTGTGGATAAACATAAGTGGCTGGTCTAATAATAATCAGCGTTACCGTTATCTGGCAGAAAATAACGAATTTAAACTTGAAAACCTATCTACAATACCGGAATATCCGGAATATAATGATTTGATTGTAGAAGAACTTATGGTGGCATCACATGATGGAGTTAATGTTCCTTTATCATTGATTTATAAAAAGGGTATGAATAAAGATGGCAATAATCCAGTATTTTTTTATGGATATGGTGCCTACGGCAGTTCAATGAATCCATTTTTCAGTCCTCCGTTACTTCTATTGACAAATGACGGTGGTATTCTTGCGATACCCCATGTAAGGGGAGGAGGTGAATTGGGTGACCAATGGTACAGAGCTGGTTTTAAAACAACAAAACCAAATACCTGGAAAGATCTGATCGCATGTGCCGAATACCTGACCAGAGAAGGATATACATCTCCACAAAAAATTGCCATCAACAGCGGCAGTGCGGGCGGAATACTTATTGGCAGGGCAATGACTGAGCGGCCTGACCTGTTTGCGGTAGCCATACCGGAAGTAGGTTGTTTAAATACACTTAGAGGGGAAGAATCACCTAACGGGCCTGTAAATGTCCCTGAATTTGGTACAGTAAAGGATTCTATTGAATGTGTGGCCTTGATGGAAATGGACTCCTATCTACACTTAAGAGAGAACACAAATTATCCTGCAACATTGATTACTGCCGGAATGAATGATCCGCGTGTAATTGCTTGGCAGCCGGCAAAATTTGCTGCAAGGCTTCAGGCGGTCAATAAATCTGATAAGCCTGTCTTGTTACTTGTTGATTATGAAGCTGGACATGGTATAGGGAATACAAAAACAAAGGATTTTGAAAGTCTGGCAGATATCTTAAGTTTTGCATTTTGGCAAATCGGACATCCAAACTATCAAATAAAATAACTGGGCCTAACACGGACAATAAAATTAATAGGTTCGTCACATTTTCTGCATTGGCATTCAGGTACTTAGACAGCTTTGTAAAACCAGACAAATCCGGACCCTGACTTCGCTCCGCTTCGTCGGACAAAGCGCGCACCTGCTTTCTATAAACTTTGTGTACCTTGACTTGTTACCTGCTCACAATAAAATTTCTACCGCGACACTCGTAAAACTCAGAAAATTTGTACCTGGCCCTCCTTCGCTAAAGCTTCGGAGGGCAAAGACGGCAAAAAATGCGCCATGCTTCGTTCATTACTGTTGTGTAACAGGATGTGCCCCGAATAGGATTTGTGGTCACAACCTCCATTCACTCAGCAACACCTACTCCCCTGCAAGCTGGCTCCTTCGCTGACTTCCCTGCATTCAGGCTCTTCGCTAAAAACACC
>CAYGYP010000367.1:0-2775 GCA_964354115.1 uncultured Candidatus Bathyarchaeia archaeon
CAAGCCTGAGGAATTGAAATGGAAGAAACGTTTTATTGCTATCTCTGCGGAAAGCCTATGGCATCTTCATCGGAAATTGTTGCCTGCTCATTTTGTGGGAACAAGGAAAAAGCAGATTACACTTGCCCAGATGGACACTATGTGTGTGAAGATTGCAGGCTTGCCTCTCCTGACAAGTTAGTCAAAAAAGTATGTTTAGCTACTCAAGAGGCAGACCCCATGAAGATTGCGGTCTTGCTAATGAAACATCCCGCCATACAAATGCATGGCCCTGAACACCATTATTTAGTTAGCTGCACCTTATTGGTCGCTTTGAAAAATCTACAAAAGTTTAACATAGATAGCACCGCGTTTGACAATGCCATTTCAAGAGGGAAAAGAATTCTTCTCGGATCATGTGGTCTCTGGGGCGTCTGCGGAGCTGCAGCAGACGTCGGAATAGCCGTTAGCATTGCAACTAAAGCAATAATGATGTCAGACAAGGAACGTTCATTATCAATGCAGGCAACATCTGAAGCCCTGAGCGAAATAGCCAAAATGAGCGGCCCACGTTGCTGCAAAGCAAGCGTGTATACAGCGATAAAAACTGCTACAGTATTCTTTGAACGAAAATTTGGCATAAAATTTTCAAACTTGGAAAATCCGCAACCGTGCTATTTTAAGGCTCTTAATGAAGAATGCTTGGGGAATAAATGTCCTTATTGGAGATGAAGCAATTGCTTAAGACTTGTAGATTGCTTGATTACAGTTCAACTGATCCTAAGACGAATTTAGCAGTCAACGAAACCATCTTCAGAAGCAGACATGAAGGTTTAACTAAGGACACTTTACACTTATGGCAATGCTCAAATTCCGTGATTTTTGGAGGCCCTGTTTCTTATGAAGAAGATATTAACCATGAAACCTGTCGAAAATACGGCGCCGACATCGTTAGAGCTATTTCGGTAACCCCGTGCATCATTTACCAAGACAGTGGTAGTCTCAATTTTGCAATAGCCACAAACGCAGCATTCTTCGCTAAAAATAATCAACCAGTTTTATCGGCATATCAAATCCTAAACGAAGCCATTGCCACAGGCTTGCAAAAATTCGGCGTTAAGGTGAGGGCTGACTCTTCAGGAGTTTACGTCAATAACAAAAAGATATCTGAAGCCCTTCAAAAATGGTTTTATGATTTCTTGCTTTTCCAAGGGACACTTTTCATAAACGTTGACTTAAGCATTCGGAAAAAAATAGTTAAAACCGAAGCATATCCAAACAAAAATGGAACCTCTTACACTTCATTAAGTCTCGAATTAGACAAAAAGATACAGGTAGAAGATGTTAAGGATGCAGTGCTACAAGGTATTGAAGAGAGGTTGGGCATTAAGTTTGAGAAACAGGGTTTGACGATGGAGGAACAAAAGCTGGTCGAAAAGTTGTATAGGGTTAAATATGGTTTCAGCGGATGGAACTTATATGGACATGAGCCCTTTTTGGTTGAGATGGGAAAGACAGCAATTGAAGTTTTTGTAGCTTATCCTCCAACTTCAAAGTGTCATGAGCTCATCCATTTAGTAAATGACGCTACATCAGACTTGCAAGGCGAAGTTAAGGTCATAATATGGAAGAGAGGCAAGGGTATAAATCAACATGGACCTTATCCAGAGATGTCATCATCCCTTGTTGATGCACAAAAACGTAGCATAATTCCAGCAATAATAATCAATGGGAAGCTAGCATTTTCAGGATCTGTTCCTTCAAAAGATAAGCTGAAACAAGCAATTATAAATGAACTTTAAAAGCAGAAGTTTTGTGGAAAGGTTGAAGATGACACATGACAATACGCCAGAATTGGAGAATAACAAACTATAGTTCGAAGATTCCTGCGTTAAACTTGGCTATTGACGAGTCCATTTTGAGGTATGCGTTGGAGGATCACAACATTAATACACTTCGTTGGTGGCGAAATCCACCATCCGTTATTATTGGGTGCTTTCAAGATCCAAAGTTTGACGTCGACATGGCAGCTTGTGAAAAGATTGGCATAAGCGTTCTGAGGAGAGCGTCAGGCGGTGGAGCTGTTTATCATGACTACGGCAATCTAAACTATTCACTGATAATCCACAAATCTTCATTGAAGTTTAACATCGATAACATTGAAGAGTCTTACAACGTTTTTTGTGGTGCTGTGATTGAAGGGTTGAAGTTGCTCGGTATAGATGCTTACAATCGCGGAGGAGATATAACTATCCACGGGAAAAAAGTATCAGGAAGTGCACAACACCGACTCTACGACGTTGTACTTCACCACGGAACACTTATGATAGATGTCAACTTTGATGTTCTTGGATGTGCTTTAGGATTAAAGGATCCGGAGAAGTATTTGATAAACCTCGGCAATGTTCTTTCAGACAAGGTTTCATTAAAGAAAATCAGGGATGCCGTCAACAAAGGTTTCGAAAAAAGATTTGGCATACAGCTTATGAAGAGCGTATTAACCGCCAGAGAAAAGCAAATTGCAGAAAAGCTCTGGAAGAGGAAGTATAGCAAAAGAGATTGGAACATTAACTTCACATAGGCGCTGCCCGATATAGTCCATAACTCCTCGTATCATTTACATAAATCCTGTACTGAACCATTCTTTCATACTTTTGTGCAAGAATTGTTGTATTGAATGTGGCGAGCAAAAAGGGTTACTTTGGGTTTATCCCACACACCATCCAAAGCACTTCATGGCAGATGGGTAAACTTTCTCTTTTAGCAATAAGTCACGTAGGCAAACAGGATCTGTCT
>CAYGYP010000368.1:0-2769 GCA_964354115.1 uncultured Candidatus Bathyarchaeia archaeon
GATATCCAAACGATGCATGACGGCCTCCTTTCGGAGGTCATTATATCAGAAATAATGCGCAATTAATTATGACGCCATTATAGTTTCATTCATTTTCTTTGTTCTGGCTGCGGGAGCGACAATGGTTCTCGCCCAAACCATCACGTCCGACCTCTACATTGCTCTCCGCTACCGGCACATCGGACCGCCCGGGAACCGGACTTCGGCCGTCTGCGGCGTCCCCGGCGGCCCGCTGACCTATTACATCGGCGCCTCGTCCGGCGGCGTCTGGAAATCCGCCGACGGCGGGACCACCTGGACGCCCGTCTTCGACGGCCAGCCGGCCCAGTCGATCGGCGCCCTCGCCGTGGCCCCCTCCGACCCCAACATTGTCTGGGCGGGAACGGGGGAGGCTTTCATCCGCAGCAACGTCTCGATCGGGAACGGCGTCTACAAGTCCACCGACGCCGCCAAGACCTGGACGCACATGGGCCTTGAGAAAACAGGCCGCATCGGCCGCATCGCCATCGACCCGCGCGCTCCCGACATCGTCTTCGTCGCCACCCTCGGCCACTGCTACGGCCCGCAGAAAGAGCGTCGTGTTTTCCGCACCCGCGACGGCGGCAGGACCTGGGAGCACGTCCTCTTCGGCGACGAGAACACCGGCTGTTTCGAGATCGCCTTGGACCCCAACAACCCGCGCATCCTCTTCGCCGGGATGTGGCCGCTCGTCATTTACACCTACGGCCGGGAGAGCGGCGGCCCGAACGGCGGCATCTGGAAATCCACGGACGGCGGCGACACCTGGCAGCGCCTGACCGGCCGCGGAATTCGGCCCAGCCTGATGACCATGTCGGTGTTCGAGCTCCCGACGATGACGATTCTTTTTCGCGCAGCGAGAATTTCAGTCATGAGCAGGCCCTGTTGTTTTTCGGCTGGAGAAATTATATTCCGCAAGAGACCGGATGACAATCCAAACATAATATTTTCGCCTATTCCAGCGGACCGTCCTACACCCGGACGTCAGGCCAGTTGACTCTCTCCCGGCGTCTCTTTAAAATTCCATCGGGGTAAAGACCAAATGAACCGGAAAATCGTCGGGCCGCTCTTCCTGGCTGCAATTTTGACCGCTCAATTGCCGTCCTTCGCGCAGTTCACTCCTCAAGAAGTTGCTGAACGGGAAAAATGGGAAGAATTCCTTTCCGCCGCTCGAATCATCAGCCAGGAACAAATGTCCAGCCGCGACGCCGTGACTTCTCCGTGGGTCTTGACCTTGGAAAAGGACGGCCAGACTCATCGCGCTCTCTGGAAAAATTCGGAAGGCCGGCTCAAAGGATTCGTCGAGAACTGGCGCTGGGAGATTGCCGCCTACCGGCTGGATAAATACCTCGGGCTCCACATGATCCCGCCGACAGTGGAAAAAACCTTCGAGGAAACACCGGGATCGTGCCAGCTATGGGTCGAATCCCAGATGAGCCTGCGGGAGAAAACGGAGAGCGGCATTGAGACCCCGCCTAGTAAGGCCGCCGCCTGGACTCGGACAGCCTTTCTGCAGCAGGCTTTTGATAACCTGATCGCTAACGAGGACCGCAATCAGGGTAACGTCCTGGTCACCGAAGATTGGCGGGCCATCCTGATCGATCACTCCCGCACCTTCCGGACAACGCGGAAATTTCGGACCAGGCTGATTTATGAGGATAAGGACGCAGAGACGCCGACGGTCATGCTCCAGCTTCCCCGCCGTTTCGTCGACAGACTCGGCGGGCTCAGCCTCGAGGTGCTGAAATCGATCGCCGGCGGTTATCTGACCGCCAAAGAAATGGAAGCCGTTCTCGCTCGCCGCGATCTCCTCCTGCGCCTGATCGCCTCCCGCATCCGAAAATTCGGCGAGGATAAAGTCCTCTATGATTAAGCAAGCGGAAATCCGATGTTTGACAGAACGGCCACACTATGGTTAAGTTAAAAGTTGAATCCGACTCGCCGTGAGCATCAAACTGGCCGTGAACATTTTCTTGTTTCTCCTGATCGCTGCCGGCGTTTTGCCTGCCGCGTTTAGCCCGACTCAAGAGGTGGAAAAACAGATGACGCTTTTTTCCCTGCCCTTCGCCGACATCCTCCCTCAAGAGATCTCCGGCTGGACGCCGAGCCGGGACGATCAGGTCTTCGGCCGAGACGATATCTTTGATTACATGGACGGGGGAGGCGAAATATACCTGGCCTACGATTTCCGTGCCCTCCTGGTCAGGGAATACACGAAACCTGAAGCCCCCGCGATTGTCGTCGAGATCTACCAGATGTCATCAGCCGAGGATGCTTATGGCGTCTTCACGCATGACACGGACGGAGATGATCTCGACTTGGCTCAGGGCGCGGTCTATGCCGCGGGGCTGCTGCGCTTCTGGAAAGATACAGTCTTTGTCCGGATCATGTCCGACCGTGATACCCCCGAGGCCAAAGCCGTCGTAATGAAGCTCGGCGAGACGATCGTGGCGGCAATTCAGCAACAAGGAGACAAGCCGGCGCTCGTCGGTTTCCTTTCGACGGACGGCCTCCTAACAAAAAGCCTTCGCTACTTTCACACTCAGATCTCGCTCAACGCGCATTACTATCTGGCGAACGTCAATGTTCTGAACCTGTCCCCCAAAACGCAGGCGGTGCTGGCCCGCTACGAGAGGAGTAAGGCGCAGGCCCGCGTGCTCTTGGTCAGCTATCCCACGGCGGCAAAGGCCTTCGATGCCGGGGGACGGTTCGTGGAAATGTATCTTCTGGAAAGGTTCGATCCCGACGCGG
>CAYGYP010000369.1:0-2751 GCA_964354115.1 uncultured Candidatus Bathyarchaeia archaeon
TTCTCAGCAAAGAGATAACAGGGGTATCGTGGGAAGGAGGGCGCCTTGCAACAACGCTTAATTCTGACAGTGGACTTAACGCGTCTATCATGAACTTCATAACGTCTGATGATGACTTTTGGGTTGAACCCGACAAGAAAAATCAAATCGTTAGAATAATATTTTCCAGACCCTCGGAGATGAAAATCGGTTTACTGCCAGGTTTCAAGTTCGATAGAAACCTAGTGCCAAAAGACGCTGTAGACGTTATCGATAAAATAGCTGGACTCACCCGATAAATTTTGCTTAGTGGTATCTAAATGTCTGAAGTTAAACGATTTGTTTTGTATCGTTCCAATAAGGACCGCAAACTGGGAGGAGTATGCGGTGGCATCGCAGAATCTTTAAATGTAGATTCCACTGTGATCCGCATCTTATGGATATTATTCGCTCTAGCCTATGGCAGCGGAATACTTGTTTACTTCATCTGTTGGCTCATAATCCCTGAAAAACCTTTTCAACCTCCAGCACCATCACCTACCCCCATAGTTCAACCTTCAACACTGCATATAATCTGCCCTAATTGTGGTCGAGAAGTAAGTGCGGGGTCAAAGTTTTGTCCAAACTGCGGAGCAACTATTCCAGAAAAACTATAATTAGCGCGCACCAGTTGGACACAACACAAATGAAATAATCAAGGCACTAACCCTCTACACCGTTCAAAAGAAACACTTAAGCTAGCTAGCCTTTCGATGACTGTTTTTTGTTGTGAGAGTAGAGTAGTGCAGAGAGCACATAGAACAGAACAGTATAGAACAGAACGAGAGAGAGAAAAAGATTAAATTTTAACTCCTTCCTTCAAGGACTTCCTAAAAGAAGCCTTTGTCTTCTTCCTCCTATTTTTCATATTAGTTCATAAAATTAAAATATTCAAATTTAATTATGTGGACTTAGTTCATAAAGGCTATTTTTGGTGAAAATATGCAGTTCTGTAGCAAATGTGGTTCTCGTATGAAACTCCAGAAGAAGAGCTACGTTTGCGTTAAATGTGGTAATATTGTTCGAACTAAGGATGATTTCACAAAAGTAAGTCAAACTAAACATCAGGAAAATGAGTCAAAATCCATATACATAATTGCTAACACAAGAGATTCTCCAACTATCAGAAAAAATTGTCCACAATGTGGAAATCAACAAGCTTTCCATTGGTCCACGGTTATAATGGGCGAACACTCTGGTGTCAGCCAAGAAAGAACTGTAGAACATTATAAATGCACTAAATGTATGCATGCATGGGCTGAAGCAAAATGACTATTACTTATATTTCATGTTGGTTTTTGGGTTTCACTAAGCCTTTCTAATATAGATGGTTCTTTCTAAATTATGTTGATTCACAATTTACATTAAGAGCCTTCGCTAAGACCAATAAATCTTCATCCGTCATCCGCTCAGTCCGGAGGTAGCTGCAAATCCTTTCTTCGCTTAATCCTAATCTACGCGCCTCTTCAACAGCAATGCGGTAAGCTTCGATTTCCGTGGGGTTTTCGACGTATTTAAAGCGTCGGTCAAAGAGTTCCTTTCCGTCCATGAACTGCTTAACATGGGTTAATTCGTGGATTATATCAAGGTAAATGTCAATGATGTCACCATTGTTTAAATATTCAGCGCTTACACTTAGATGCCCGTCGGTGTCACTAACTCCCATGTAGCCACGCCCTCCACGAAATTCTACCTTTAGATTCTTGATTATGTTTTCTGTTTTTTCTCCAAACAATCGCCTAACAGCCTCGACCTTCTCGAATCCTTTAAAGTAATCAGTGAAGGGATCCATTACAACCTTAACATTACGTACAATTTTGACGTTCAGTTTCGGTTCCATTTTTTTGCCGGACTTCCTAGTTTAAAATTATCAGTTATATCTTCAGCTTTGTTGCAATGGTAAAATCGAGTCTTTCTATAAAGTCTTTCGTAATTCTAATTCGAATAAAGAAATATACTATAGCAAACAAATTTAATTTTTGGCACACAGTTTAGACATTTATCAAGCGTTTCTAAAATTTCTTACCAATTCTGAACTCGATTGAATCTTTTTACCTCCAACTCCATAAACTATCTTGATATTATGTTTCTGGCAGATATCCAATTCACATTTGGGTAGTTTTCCTTCTATACGATCTCCACCCTTAGCAAATATATCTGGCTTGTAATATTCTAGAGATTTGTAAACACTTGGATTGTCATCTACTGCTGGTACAACTTCATCTACATATCTAATTGATTCCAATATCACCTTTCTCTCTTCATAGGGCATGAAGACAAATCCTTTCTTGTTTATTAACCATTGGTCAGAATGGAGAATTACCAGCAAGTAGTCCCCTAGACTTTTGGCCTCCTTAAAATGTAAAATATGCCCTATGTGTACTGGATCAAATCCTCCAGATACTGCAACTATTGTCATATTGACTTCTACCAATCTCTAAGTACTTTATGCCGCTCTAATGTCAAGAAAAGATTTATGAATCTCGAATTCATGTGAACATAAACTCCTTAATTATGACCAATCTATAGAATGATGTCTTTACGTAGTTAGATATAGACTAGGGTGTTTTTGATGTTTCTATGGCCTAGCAGTTTCATGACGTAGATAATGTCTTCTTAAAAACTTAAAAAATGTATATGGGTCTACTGTTATAACATTCAATTCCGGATGATTTTTACGCAACGATTCTAAGGCTTCTATGATAATGCTTGGTTTTACCCAGACAACTCGGA
>CAYGYP010000370.1:0-906 GCA_964354115.1 uncultured Candidatus Bathyarchaeia archaeon
AGAGAATTATTATGAGGGGTGAGTATATAAAGGGGATTTCCAATTGTCAATAATCAGGCAAAAAATATTGTGGCCCGGTGAATACCAAGAAATAAGACAATGGGAGGTACTGGATTCGAATCAGTGACCCCCGGCTTGTAAGACCGGCGGCTCTATAAGTTAGGCAACGAGAGATTTGCCCGCCCTTCAGCCTAGCCAGCCTCTTCCTGGCATCCCCTTGGTTATTCTAGCCTGGTTGTCTGTATCTATGTGGCTATACCCTCCTTTCAGCCACCCAGGGCTGCGGTAATAAGGTCGGCACGGATAATTATCTCCGCTCAGGGTCCTCCGCCTTCGCGGGGATCCCTATTGTGCGCTGTACGCTTCTAGCTAGCTTACTAGCCATTGAGCCAATCAGACATTATGCAACTGGCCTTTGCGAAGAGTTCGGTCGCCTGCGCGACCGTCAATTCTTTGCCGCTCTGCGCCGCTCATTTCTGCCTTCCCCGCCCGTCGAAACGGGTCGGAGAGCGACTCTGAAGCCGTATACAAAGCCGTGACGTTCCACGAAGTGGCCGATGGGATCGCCCGGATTTGTCACATCAAAAAGGATTGTCCGCTCAGCGCAAGGTACATGGATCGTCTGAAAGTTGCCCCTGTCTAGCAGGAATCCGAGAGGTTCCCCGCCGAGCTCGCGATAATAGTTCCCTGCGATGGCACCGGTGTCATTGATGCCGCGGGCCTGGGTGACCTGAGCACCAGGCACCTCAATGGATAAGTAGCTCCCTTTGGCCAGGAGATAGCCGCGGTCGGGTCCGTTGCCGACAGGGCCGTACGAGCCGACCACATCACCTCTATTGTTGATGCCGCGGGCGGAGGTCCAAACGGCGTCGGGGACATCGATCGTGGTGAAGGAACCGGCGCGGA
>CAYGYP010000370.1:1006-2746 GCA_964354115.1 uncultured Candidatus Bathyarchaeia archaeon
GCAGGAAGCCGTGCGTGACGCCGCCGGCATCATAATAAACTCCAACAATGTCGCCAAGATCGTTGATGCTGGCGGCCTCCGTGTAAATAGCATTGGGCACATCGAAGCTTTCGAAGGAACCGGCGCGGAGCAGGAAGCCGTGCGTGACGCCGCCGGCATCATAATAAACTCCAACAATGTCGCCCCTGTTGTTGATGTCGCGAGCGAAGGTCGCCACGGCACTCGGGTAATCGATAGTGGTCCATTCCCCTTTCTTATCTCGGACGAAGCCATGGAAGGGGCCTGAGGAATTGTAGGCATAGTGCCCAACCATTTTCCCCCTGTCGTTGCCGCCCCTCGCGGAAGTTAATTGTGTGCCGGGAATATCGAAGGCATTAAACACCGGCGCCTTGTCATGGCAGGAAATCGAGACGAGCTCCGCCATGGCAACCAGCTCTCCGGAATGGTTGATCTGCCCGAGGGCTATGAGGCCGACCCCCTCAGCGAAGATCACAAAGTCGGTCGGTGCACGGTGCAACTCATCATAAGGGTTGTCAGCGGTAGGCGGAGTGATACCCAAGGCGACGTCCTTGCCCCCGAGATTCAAGGGCACGAACGGGCCGGTGTCGAAGCTCCAGACGATGATCGCATTCGGGTAAACGTGTCCTTGAAGGGTCACGTCCTGGATCCGGAACCACAGGGCGTCGTCCACATCGCCGCCCACGGCACACTCGGAGAGGCCCTTTTTGACTCCGACGCCTGACACGGATGACCTTTCAAAAAACAGGCCGTCAGACCAGGGCAGATCCCCCTGAGGGTACGCCGTTAAGGCACAGTCTGTCGACGGATAGTGGTCGCCGTCCATCAGGGTCCTGAGCGTGGCGCCAACTTTTTGGAAAACAGCGAGGCTCGGATCACCAGGAAAGAAACCGCACACCAGTGACCCGGACAGAGGGCCGGATGTGTAGGGCACTGTGAGGTTGCCGATGATCTCGCTTTGCACCTGACCTGTGAGGCCCACTGTCCATTCAAAAGTCCTAGTGCAGTAGACCTTGCGATCCAACGGAAAATAGTCCGGCACCGAGCCGGTCTTCTGCTGAGCAAGTGCCCCGCCCACCAGCAGGAGGACGACGATCGGAACGGTTCGAAGATGCGGAATTGTTATCATAATGTTTTTCCCTCCTTGACTTTCTCCTCAGCCCCCTCGCCCCACGTGGCATTAGGGGCAATGCCATGTATAACAATTTATTATATCAGATGTCAAGCCCACATATGAGGCCAATTTCAAATGGCCATGCGAGCTCTTATCCAAGTAGTTCAAAGCAAGGGTCAATACATGCTGCTTATATAGCGGAATTCTTCCCGGCCAAAACCTAGAGGTTCCCAAGTTGAGCCAAGGGGCAAACGATCAAATTAGACCTCGCCCCCTGTAACAACTGTGTAACAGAAATTGCCTAAATCTGCCTAAATCTGGCTAATGGTGCTTAAAAGGAAAACATCGGGAAAACGATGATTTTCCCCTGATTTGTGGGGAAAACAGATGGTGGGCGGTACTGGGTTCGAACCAGTGACCCCCGGCTTGTAAGACCGATGCTCTACCGCTGAGCTAACCGCCCTGCTTTCGGTTGAAGGCATCCTAAAGGTAGAGGAAAGGATAACTTCTGTCAAGATAACCAAGGGAGAATGCAGTCGTCCCTGGGGCGTGGGTTCATTTGACAGAAATTGAACACTGTGTTAAATTTATGCCCTGATTTTCTATCC
>CAYGYP010000371.1:0-2742 GCA_964354115.1 uncultured Candidatus Bathyarchaeia archaeon
AGTTTTCTGAAGCCCAGATCGATACCTTTTACCGAGATTCTTACAAGGTAAATTCCTTCTTTCAGGTTCAAATCATCAATAAAGAATTCAGTTATTCCTGAACCTGCTTTATAGGAAGAAATCACTACACCCCGAATATCGTAAATTCTTATATCTGTTTCACGTGCAAGTGGTTCTTTAAATCTTATTGTTAATTTATTAACAGCTGGATTAGGATACAGGATAAATCCGTTACCTGCAACATTCGCAGGATCTTCTATGCCAACAACGATATCAGGATGTATATCAGAAGATGCCTGATATACTTCTTTTGTTATCGTATTCTGAATAAATGCAATGACCTCAATATCAGACGCAACAGGTATCCTGTTAATTGTCCAGGTTTGTTCTTCCATTGTGATGCTTTCTCCTTTTGTCCAGTTGTTTTTCAACAGCATCCCCCCGGCGTCAGGAATGAATTTCCGGAATACATTCCAAAACTCCGTTTCACCCAGAGGGCTGGTATATGCATTTTTCTTTTCTGTAACAGCAAGGAAGAGTGTCAGATTACTGGTACTGATATTTTCCAGGGCTGTGATCTTTCCGTTTATTGTCAAAACTCCTCCAAAGACACCTGTATTCAGGGAGATGTCAAATTTTGAAGGAATAAGGCTTCGCTTGATAATATCGGTGCTATCGATCTTTGTATTATCATTAGCATAGGAATACGTATAGGCAAAATCTGTCTGAATACCACCATCTATAAAGGTATAAGGAGCTTGAGTCAGTCCATAGAAAAGGATTCTTGCACTTGCGTCCCCCGGATTGGAATTATAATAAGGATCGCTTTCCGGTCCCGGGAAGTTTGTATGATACTGAATGTTTATTACATCTTCACTTCTGTGACTTACAATTGAGTCGACAAGTGCATTTGCAATTTTGCTGGTAAGTTCTGTAACCTTGGTAAAATGTTCCAGCAGGATATTTCTGCTTCTTTCGCCTATCCAGATATCATCAAAAGCCAAACCTTCATAATCGGGTGTTGTACCGTCTGATCCATAGGCGATTCTGAATACAACATCCGATTTACCTTTTAGTTCATCCAGGGTATGAATTGATTCAACCCAGCTGGTATCCGGTTCACCTCTGGTTGTCCAACCCAGCTGGTTACCTCCTGGTGCTCCTCTTATGACTGCTGAATTATACCATTCAATACCATCATCGATAGCTCCCACATTTCGCCATTCATTGTTATCTCCTATTCTGTACTGCAGGGAGGCTCCGTCTCTGTCTCTGGTGAATCTTTTCATGAGATTAAGCTTTATCAGAGGCCTTTCAGTAGCTGCAAAGTTAAAGCAAGGTGACACTATTGAAGATGATTCCTGTTTCGGAACAGTTATGCTGAAATCAGTATACCAGGTATTCTGTCCTGATGCAGCACTGTTCATCACGCCCCTGTCAGGCAGGCCAAATGACCAGGTGTTTCCTGTTATTTCTCCCTTGACCCAGCCACCATTTCCTGTTTCGAAACTTTCAAAATATCCGTCTGCAGGGACGGTGATTGCGGGTTTGATAAAGATATCCTTTGTTACTGTATCTATGCAGTTGGCATAGCTTGTCCTTACTATATACTGGATCCTGAGATATCCTGTATCTGATTTGGGATACCTTGCCTCCTTTTCGGCAATACTGAACTCGGTCCAATCAGACAGCCTCCAGCTTCTTGATACAATAAGTGAAGTGGATTTTGTTGTGTCACGGAGAATTATGGAATCATTCGGATGCAAACAGTCACTCCTCCAGTAGAAGTCGGCATCAGGCCTTTTCCCAAAATCAAATGTTGATTCTGTTTTAGCAGAACAGCCGTTTACAGTGGTTGCAGTAAGTGCAATTTTCTGCAGGCCGCCTGTACTGTACAAATAACCGGCATCTTTCAGGCTGCTGGTCTTAGTCCCTGTTGCGTCTGTAAATTCCCATAGCCAAGATTCTATTGTATCGCGAGGGATAGTATTGTTGTTGAAGAAGGTCGTGTCTTTACTATCTTCTATACATACATCTTTCGGTGCAAAAGCCACTTTGGGAGCCGGGTACACTGTTATTGGAACAACAGTGTTTGTTTTGCAACCGGTCTTCAGATTAGTATAAGTATATGTAACTGTATCCCGTCTGGTAGCTTTTAACGGATCAAGATAACTTCCTGAAACAGGTCCTTCAAACACACCACCTATAATGGACGGGAACAGTTCATAAGGTGCTCTGTCATCACAGATTATTTGTCCGAATGCAAGGTTCTTAATTTCAACCAGCCCCAGACTATCCACATTAAGTGTTTTTGAAATGCTGTAATCGACATCATCCCATTTATATGAGAAGACCAATGTATCAGGTCCCTCTCCGGCTGCCGGGACATTATAGAATGCGGTAGTTCCTCCGTATGTATACACCAGGCTGTTTTTGTAACTGGTGAATCCGGTAATTGATAAAATGCCTGTTGTTGGCAGATTGGTTATTACTATATTATAAGTTGTGTCCTCATAACATATCACAGATGGTATACCACTAAAGTTTCCCTGGGCAGTCCTTATGATAGTTTTCAATCCAAGGGTGGCAGAACATTTGTTATTGTCTGTGATACTGTACTTTATTTCATCTTCACCCAGACCTGCAATATCAGGGAACAGGATATCACCTGAAACGCCCCTCCCGCTGAATGTGCCTCCTTCCTGAACCGGTATAAGTGTCACCGGTCCGCCATCAATATTA
>CAYGYP010000372.1:0-2733 GCA_964354115.1 uncultured Candidatus Bathyarchaeia archaeon
AAGCCGTAGCGTTACTTCTTTTTTTGCCGGCCTTTTCGGATAAATATCAATCACACCTTTAGCCGTCTCCCCGCCGGCGACCTGTGTAATCAACTGAGCGGTTCGTTTCGAGGCCCAGTCCACCATCTCAATATCCACAGTTCGTTCGAACCTGAAAGAGGACTCCGAAGGCAGAGAAAGTTTGCGAGAGGTTTTACGGATACTTATAGGGTCAAAATATGCATCCTCTAAAAGAACCGTCGTTGTCGTATCGCTTACCTCGGTATCGGCCCCACCCATAACACCGGCTATGGCCACAGGGCCTTGCGGGTCAGCGATAATTAACATATCAGAAGTAAGCCGGCACTTTGAGCCATCAATGCTGATAATTTGCTCACCGGCACGGGCACACCTTACTATTATTTTGCCGTTGTTTATTTTTTTGTAGTCGAAGGCGTGTGGGGGCTGGCCGGTCTCCATCATCGCATAGTTTGTCGCATCTACCACGTTATTTACGCTCCGCAGGCCGACCGCTTCGAGGCGGTTTTTGAGCCAGTCCGGCGACGGCCCAACTTTCACACCTTCAATAATTCGAGCGGTATATCGGCCGCACAAATCCGGCTCCGCAATCTCGACAGTGGCAAGGTCAGTAACTTTTTTCGATGATTCGTCCAGTTTGACAGCCGGGATTTTTAATTCCTTCCCTGTTGCAGCAGCTAATTCACGGGCAATACCAATGTAACTCAAGCAATCGCCGCGATTGCTGGTTACCTCAATATCGATTACAGCATCGTCATCGCGGGATTCAATGCCTTCGCAGGGCAGGCCGACGTCGCTTAAAATTTGAGCGACCTTCTCGGCAGGCCCGCCGACCAGGCTTCGACTCGTGCCTTCGCCGAGGCGAGTTTCGACATAGTCCCTTAACCAACTCAGTAAAATTTTCATAACGAAAACACTATTAAAAAGAATTAGCCACAGATTTCACAGATTTACACAGTAAAAACAAAAATTAAAAACAGCGTTAATCCGTGTAAACCAGTGTCTAAAAACCGTAAATTTGGTAATACCTTAACTGCTGGAGGCACTGCTGTCAATAACAGAGCTGGCCCACCATAAATTGGCTTTGTTTGGGTTCGTTTTGACCAAGTGTCCATTGTGCATTTCTCGTTATAATTCATTGTTTTTATTGAAGTTATAAACATTTGACTTTTTTGGAAATTGGCTTTGTTTGGCATAATTTACTTCATTTTGATTGATTTTTCCGGTCAGGGCAGACCACCAGCGGACACCGGACGACAGACTCCAGACGACAGACGAAAGATAGAAAACAGAATACAGAATTCAGAACTCAGAATACTGCAAACATAAAAGTCGAAACCATTTTTAACAAATTATTTGACTTGGGCCTGCTGGACCTGAAACCTTGCCCTGCTGGGCGATATGCATTCATCTACTGATAAACTGGGGGGAATTATACCAAATTTCGGGCAAAAGTCAAGAAAAATTTAATCGCTGATTACGCTGATTACGTGGGAAATTTTGGCGTTGTAAAAGGGGGCAGTTTGGGTAGAATTGGGAGCAAGTAAAAAGTTAATAAGGTAAAATAAGTGGTTTGCCCTAGTTTTTATGCAGTTTTGCCTATCGTTGCCAGTATTCTGTCCTTAAGTTTGCTTCTCAATTCTTCGGCATCTTTCCAAACTATATGATTATACTGGCGAGTATCAAAGCATCCCTCTACTTTCGTTCCTTCTTTGCAAGTAAATATTACAGGAAGTCCCAATCCCATAGCATATCCTGCCTCAAAAAGGACTGCGGGACGTAAACCGGTTACATCAGCAACTAAAAATCTGCTTTCCCTTATGTCGGCTATAATGCGGTCACATATTTTTTCATTAAAGGGTTCTTGGTCAACCCGATACATTTCAAAACCGGTGTCTTCTTTCAACGGTTCGAACCCTTTTGTAAAAATCTCCTTTAAACTTTCGTCAAACCACATAGCCACAAACGCCTGTTTGGATTCGAGATTAGGCCTTGCCATACTTTCAATTTTCCGCCATCCTTCTGCCGTCAAAAGAAAGTCGTATCCGGCAGTAGAAACGGAGAACTTTCTAACGTCTCCAATTTCTTCCAGGCAGCGAATATAAAATACTAATTCGTCTCCATTTTTACAGAAACAGATGGGATAATCTTGTTGTAGTATAATTCTCACCCAAGCACCTGGATAACTTGATTTGCGAGCCATGTATTGCAAAAGAAGTGATGCTTTATCAAGTACACTTTTAGGCGCCTTACTCAAAAACTCTGCCTGAAATTCCAAATCTTCGTGAATCATTTTTTCCGTTATTGTAAAGGGTGATTTATTCAGTTCGTAGTAATTACGTGTTACCCCGGAAATTATGTAAAGACTTTCCCTGCGTTTTTGGAGTTCTCGGGCCCGATGGATAATAATATACTCGCCACAGACAGGACATTCTGTTAGATGTGCTGGCAGCTTACCTGTATCATTAGTATCTATATACGAGTCAACACGGCAGTTAGTTTGGCATAGCGAACATGGTTCGGTCTTAGTCATTGTAAATTCTCCATATAAATTCAAATTAACAGTTATTCTAAAGTCGGTTTTGGTATTATTCAATAGAAGAACTTATAAACATATATTTCTCTGTGTTCTCTGTGAGTTCTGTGGCTAAACTTCTTTTTGTTAGAGTTATTAAATTTTGGGCTTTTTAACTTTCTGGTTTCCCCTTATAATAG
>CAYGYP010000373.1:0-2732 GCA_964354115.1 uncultured Candidatus Bathyarchaeia archaeon
CCGCGACGCCCGCAAACAGTGGGTTCGTGGCCACGAAGACGACGGAACTGGCCACCGTGGTGTACTCCAGGGAAGCGATCCAAAAGACGAAATGCAGAGTAAGAAACACCCCAGAGAGCACGGCCCACAGCAAGTCGTTCCCATGCAATGCCCTGAGCTCCGGCCGGCGACGGAGCACCCCAAGGGGCGTCAGTATCAGAGCAGCCAGCGTGAGACGGTAGCTGGCGATGACCAGGGGCGGAGCATCAGCAAGCCGGATGAAGATGGCGGCGAAAGAGACCGTCACCACACCGAGAAGCAGAACTACGCACAGGCGCGCGTTCTCCCAGGCCCTGAGCACCAATCACAGCGCCTCATCGCCATACACGATCTCGCCATCGAACACTGTAGCCACCACACGCGTGTCGAGGATCTCCTGCGGCGGAATCTCGAAAATGTCCCCCGAGAGCACGACCAGGTCAGCCAGTTTCCCCACGGTGACGGACCCCCTGTCTCTCTCCGTACCGCTGGCGTAGGCCGCGCCCAGGGTGTATCCGTGGACCGCCTCTGCCACCGTAAGGCGTTGCTCAGGGTACCATCCCTCTCCTGGCTCACCATCGGCCCGCTGCCGCGTCACGGCCGCGTGGATGCCTACCAAAGGGTTCATAGACTCCACCGGCGCGTCGGATCCGAAAGCCAGCCGCCCACCGGCCCTAAGCAAGGACCTCCAGGCGTAGGAGAGCCGCGCCCGCTCTCCCCAGTACCTGTCTGCCAGGTACATATCTTGCGTGGCGTGGATTGGCTGCATCGACGCTATGATGTCCAACTCCCTGAATCGCGGCACGTCATCCGGGTGAAGGATCTGTACGTGCTCAATGCGGTGCCGCAGTCCGGGCCCCACCCCCGCGCGACGTACTTCCTCAAAGGCATCGAGAACACGCCGATTGGCTTTGTCGCCAATAGCATGGACCGAAGATGCGATGCCGGCCGAGGACGCCTTGCGGACCGTGTCCTCCAGCTCCTCCTGAGTGATAGCCGCCACCCCCGTGTTGTCAGGCTGTCCCAGGAATGGCGCGATCATCTCCGCTGTCTGCGAACCCAGCGTGCCGTCGCAGAAGAGCTTCACGTTGCCCACGCGCAAGTAGCTGTCACCAAAGCCACTTCTCAGCCCCATTTTGATGGCCTCGTCCAGGTTCGCTCTGGAAAGCATCATAAACACCCGCACGCCGAGTTCATCCCTGCCGATCATCTCCTGGTAATCGCTGAGAGATTCGTCCCTCACGGATTGCCAGCTGCCGCAGTCATGGATGCCGGTGATCCCCAGTTCTTGCGCTTCCACCACGCCCATTCTCAACGCGGCCTGGCGCTCCCAAGCACTCAAGGAGGGGATGGCATCGCAGACCAAATGCATGGCTCCTTCCTTGAAGATCCCGGTGAGCTGTCCCGTCGCCAGATGTCTCTCGATCACCCCTCCGGACGGCTCGGGGGTATCCTCGTCGACACCGGCTCTGCGCAGGGCCTGCGAATTCACCCAGATGACGTGTCCGTCCTTCCTGGTCAGGACCACCGGGTGCTCTGGTGCCACTCGATCGAGTAGCTGTCTCCAGGCCACGCTACCGGGGGGCCAAGTGCTGTCGCTCCAACCCATGCCGCGAATCCAGGTCCCTGCCTCAGCCTGCTCAACGTATTCCCGGACGCTCGAAATAGTCTCCTCCAAGGACATTTGTTCCTCGAGGGACACCCTGGTGAACTTCGACGAGCACTCCAGGAAATGCAGGTGGCAGTCCGTGAACGCCGGCAACACCGCTCTGCCCCGGAGATCTATGATGCGCCAGTCCCCCGCAGTCGCCAGCCCCTTCAACTCCTCATCGTCCCCAACGGCCTCAATCCGCGAGCCCTTTGCGGCGACCGCCTGGGCGCGAGGCCGAGAGGGATCCATAGTGTGGATGGCGCCATTCAGGAGGAGCAGTCCCTCGTCCATTCAACCATCTCCGTGACGATTACCCCCTTCAAGCCGTAGGCGTACATCGCCCATCTCGATTCTGGCCCTCTTTCCGGGGCGATTCGGCGGTCGCCTCTATTGGGGGGAGCAGGCCCCTACTCTTGAGTTCAGCAAGCAACTCCCTCACTGCTTCCCCGGGCTTGCCACTGATTATCCGGCCCCGTTCTCGCTCGGGACCAGCGAAGGTGCTCTTTAGTTCGGTGCACGAGCTCGCAGCTATCATGTCAGATGACACGCCGAGTTCCTGCGTGCCCCATACGGCCACTGTCTTCTCGTCGTAGGCAGCGATGGAACCCGGGAGACTGGGGTAACGCGGCCGATTCGCGCCCTCGATTACACATATCACAGCAGGGAGCTCAGCCTCCACCACCGCGTAGCCGGACGACAGGATGCGCCGGGCGGTCAGCCTGCCGTTGTCCAGCGACAGCTGAGTCGCCCCAAGGATCTGCGGAAGACCTAGATACTGCGCCAATCGCGGCCCGAACTCGCCAGTCCCCTCTCCCGCAGCCTGGTAGCCGGTCAGGATCGCGTCGTATTCACCTATCTTCTTGATCGCCTCACCCACGACCATCGCTGCGACAGACGCATCCACACGGGAGAAGGCGTCATCTGTGAGCAACACCGCTTCGTCCACCCCTATGGCCAGGGCCTCCCTGAGGATGTCTTCGGCTTCATCGGTTCCCATGCTTAGGGCCACCACGCGGGCACCGTGGGTGTCCTTGAGCTTCATGGCTTCTTCCAGGGCGTAGCG
>CAYGYP010000374.1:0-2727 GCA_964354115.1 uncultured Candidatus Bathyarchaeia archaeon
GCGCGACTTCCACAACTTCAACGTCGTGTATCGCGATGACGAGCGGCACGAGGTTCGCCCTCACCGCCGCGCTGAAAACATAAAACTTGGCCAGAAACCCGGCCGTCGGGGGGAATCCGGCCAGAGAAAGCAGGAAAAGAGCGAGAGTCGCGCCGATCCAGGGATATTTAAACCCGATCCCCGCGTAATCATCGAGCTCCAGGAACTCGGTTCCCCGCTTGCTCAAGGCGATCACCGCGGCGAACGCGCCGGTGTTCATGAATATATAAGCCGTGATATAAAAGACCAAGCTGCCGTCGTCCCGGGCCAGGATAGCAACAAGCATGTAGCCGGCATGGGCGATGGAGGAGTACGCCAGGATCCTCTTAAGATTGGTCTGCCGCAGAGCGACCAGGTTCCCGACGACCATGGTCAGCAGGCTGATCACCCAGAGCGCCCAGAAGACCCCCGTTGAGCCGGACGCGGCATCCCAGAAATGGCGGAAGAACCTGAGCAGGACGATGAATCCGGCGGCCTTGGTCCCCACCGAAAAAAAGGCCGCGACCGGAGTCGGGGCGCCCTCGTAGACATCGGGCGTCCACATATGGAAAGGAACGACGGCAACCTTGAACCCCAGCCCGACCAGGAGGAGCGCCACGCCGGCAAGCCCCATAATCGACGGCCCGGCGGCAAAGGCCGCGATGATCACGGGGATCGACAGAGAGTGCGCCATCCCGTAGAGAAAAGCCAGGCCCAGGACGAGAAAGGCCGAGGCGAAACTGCCCAGGAGAAAATATTTCAGAGCCGCTTCTCCAGACTTCTCGTCTTTCCTCCGCAATCCCGCCAGGGCATAGCTGGAGATGGAGAGAACCTCCAGGCCGAGGAAAATGACCAGCAGGTCGGATGAAGAGGTCATAATTAAAAGGCCGGAGAGAGCCAGAAGCAGGAGGGCGTAGATTTCACCGTGGTTGGCCCCCTGCTGGTCGATGTATTTCATGCTCAGGAGGACGACAAAAACAACGGCGGCGCAAAAGATCAGAGTCAGGAAGAGGGCCAAGTTGTCGAGGGCGAGTGAGCCCTGGAAATAGGCAAGCTCGTCGTTCCAGGAGCGGACGCAGAGGAGGCCGCAGGCGAGCAGAAAAAGGAGAGCGACGTAGCCGAGATATTCACGGTTTTCTCTGTTGAGAAAGGCTTCCAGGAGCAAGATCACAAGCGCCCCCAGGACAATCGACAGCAGAGGGAACAGGGCGGCCAGACTATTCATCAGCGCCGGCCTCCTTTCCATCCGCTTCGGCCGGGGCCGGATCTTTCTTCGCCGAGGCCTTTACCACCGCCTGTTTCATCAGCACCGGCCCGGGGATATCCCGGACAAAGACTCTTTCCCGGTTTTGGATGCGGTTGACCAGGGAAGCCACCGAGGCGTCCATCTTCCGCAGGAACGTCTGGGGGAAAATCCCCATCCAAAACATCATCACGACGATGGGCACGAGAAAGGCGATCTCGCGCTTGTTCAGGTCACGGAAGGAGTGGATTTTCTCGTTGACGACCGGCCCGTGCATGACCCGCTGGTACATCCAGAGCAGATAGGCAGCGGCCAGGATGACCGTGGAAACGGCTAAGATGGCCAGGAGCTGGCTGGACTTGAACACGCCGAAAAGGCAGAGGATTTCGCCGACAAATCCGTTGAGGCCGGGGAGGCCGAGCGAAGAAAGCAGGCAGACAAGGAAAAAGGCCGCGAAGATAGGCATCCGGCTGCTCACCCCGCCGAAGTCTTTGATCAGGCGGGTGTGAGACCGCTCATAGAGAATCCCCACGATCAGGAAGAGGGCCCCTGTGCTGAGCCCATGGTTGAGCATCTGGTAGATGGCGCCCTGGATTCCCTCGACGTTGAGGGCAAACACGGCGAGCATGATCAGGCCCATGTGACTGACGCTCGAGTAAGCGACAAGGGACTTGATGTCCTTCTGGATGAGGGCCATGAGGCCGCCGTAAATGATGCCGATCAAGCTAAGGATGGCCAGGAGCGGCAGGAACTTCTCCACGGCGTCGGGGAAAAGCGGCAGGGCGAAGCGGAGGAATCCGTAAGTCCCCATTTTCAGCAGGACCGCGGCCAGGATCACCGAAGCCGCGGTCGGCGCCTCGACGTGGGCGTCCGGCAGCCAGGTGTGGAACGGGAACATCGGCACTTTGATGGCGAAGGCCAGGGCGAAGGCCAGGAACAGCCAGCCTTGGACCTGGGGATTGAGCATGAGCTGGTAATAGTCGAAAAGGTTGAAGGAATAGACGCCCGCAGCGCGATAGTAATAGGAATACAGGACAAAGATGGCGACGAGCATGAGGAGGCTTCCGAACATGGTCATGAGGACGAATTTCACCGTGGCGTAGACCCGCCGCGGCCCGCCCCAGACACCGATCAGGAAATACATCGGGATGAGCATCGCCTCCCAGAAGACATAAAAGAGAAACAGGTTGAGGGAGACAAACACGCCGATGATCCCGGTTTCTAAGAGGAGCATGAAAATCAGGTATTCTTTGACCTTATCCTGGATGGACGTCCAGGAGGAGAAGATGGCGATGGGAATCAGGAATGTCGTCAGCAGGACGAGCCAGAGGCTGATGCCGTCGACCCCGAGGTGGTAGTTGATCCCGTAGCCCAGCCAGGCTGTGAGTTCGACGAACTGGGGTTCGGGAACGGAGCCGTCAAAATTGAAATAAAGGGCGAGCGAGACGACAAAGGTGAGAAGGGCA
>CAYGYP010000375.1:0-2718 GCA_964354115.1 uncultured Candidatus Bathyarchaeia archaeon
TATGTGTGGCGGCATTTATTTTTAGTATCAATAATGGAGCTGCAGACAAACTTTATTTCATCTGGTTTTAACCCTGAACTCGATGGTAGATATAATCCCTTCTTTGACAGTTCTTCAGCGATAGGATAGTTTTCGCCTTCAAACAAGTGCATGTTCCTGAAAACTGGTTGCTTGTTCATTGGAATGAAAAAGGACCTCGTTTCTATCCCTTTTTTCTCCAATTCATTCATTAATTCATCTCGGCCTGTCCCAAATTCTGGCTCGATTAAGATGGAGTACATCCAATAAACATTCTTGGCCCATTCCTTTTCTATTGGTAATCTTATTCCGTTTGTGTCCTCTAAAAATTTGTTGTAAAGGTGTGCATTTCTCCGTCTCATTTCAACAAATTCATTAATGCGTTCAAATTGGGCTAGACCAATTGCGGCTTGAAGATTTGTCATCCTATAATTATAACCTACTTCAGAATGTAGGTAAATTCTTTTTTTCTCCTCGCTAAATGATAAATCTTTGAGAGTAGTGGCGTGCTGAGCGATTTCTTCGCTGTTTGTCACCACCATTCCCCCTTCACCGCATGTGATTATTTTGTTAGCGTAAAAGCTGAAGCACCCAACATCTCCAATCCCTCCTGTTTTCCTGCCTTTATACTCAGCGCCATGCGCTTCAGCGGCATCTTCCACAACGTATAGTCCATGCTTTTTCGCAATTTTCATTATTGGATCCATATCGCATGGATGCCCGTAAATGTGAACAGGCATTATCGCCTTCGTTCTATCTGTGATCTTTTCCTCTATTTGGTTTACATCCATGTTCCATGTTTCTGGGTCGGCGTCCACTAATACAGGCGTAGCACCACAATATACTATAGAAAAAACAGAGCTAATC
Source organism: uncultured Candidatus Bathyarchaeia archaeon (assembly GCA_964354115.1). Lineage (GTDB taxonomy): Archaea > Thermoproteota > Bathyarchaeia > Bathyarchaeales > Bathycorpusculaceae > DASPTR01. Next base: position 886 of record CAYGYP010000375.1, read on the forward strand.
ATTGTAAAAGCCGGAACTATAACTTCATCATCTTTTTTCAATTTTATCGACGCTAAAGCTAAATGTAGACTTGTAGTTCCGTTCGTAGTAGTTACACCGTATTTGCAACCGCAGTATTCTGAAAACTTCTTCTCGAACTCTTCAACATATTTCCCTTTTGAAGATATCCAATTCATGTTAATACAACTTGAAACGTATTCAAGTTCCTTTCCGCCCAGCAACGGGGCACAGACAGGAATCATATGTCTCCCCTTACAGATCTTGCTACTATGATCATGTTCGTAACTTCCTCAATGATATTTTCATCAAAATTCGAAAATGGGGATACTCCCAAGACCTCAAAACTAACATTTTTATAACAATACTTAATTTCTTGAGGATACAGAATCGTGCACGCTACAAGACCCGTGAAGTTCTTATCTTCGTTCATTCTATCATCACTTTATCTTGATCTTTTCCAAAATAAGGACCCTGTTTGACTTCAATAATCGTCGTATCTTTGAACATCTCAAAGCCATGTCCACCACTTACGAAGAACACTAAATCGCCAGTTGATAGTTTGAAAGATTTGAGGAGTTCCCCATTTGAGTCATATAAGTTTGCCAGTAGTCCGCCACTTTTGATGTATACTACTTCTTGGATGGTCTTGATTGTGATCTCTCTATCCATGTGTACGTGGGGTTTTATTTTGTCACCTCTTTTGTAGCTGTTTATTCCCAGTTGAAGGGAAAAATCACTTTTTGATACGAAATTTATCCCGTCTTTCTTGAAGTTTTTTTTTATGACAATTGCAATAGTCTTTCCGTCGGTGGACTTTATTTCTTCCATGGGCGATCACTCATCTTTTTCTTGATATTTTGATATGATCTTGTCTTCACCCGGATAATTGGGAGCATCCCATGGGAATCTCTCTCCGTTTTGCCATCGTTCCCATCTATTGAGATCTTCTTTTACCATGATCTTCACAAGTTTGTCGAACTTGACTTTCGGAGCCCAACCAATCTTTTTTATTTTTGAGTAGTCGCCGCCCAGCAAACTGAGATCTAAAGGTCTTAGGAATTTCTTATCTATCTTTACATATTCCTGCCAATCTAAGCCAACAATATCGTATGCTTTTTCCACAAAGTCTCTCACCGAGTGAGATTCATTAGTAGCGACAACGTAGTCACCAGAGACCTTCTGTTGCAACATTAGCCACATTGACTCAACATACTCGGGAGCGTAACCCCAATCCCTTCTCGCATCTATATTGCCTATCCGCAACTCTTTCTGTAAACCCAAGGCGTTTTTGGCTACAGCATTCGAAATTTTCCTTGTGACAAATTCAAGCCCTCGCAAAGGAGACTCGTGATTAAATAGAATGCCGTTACAGGCAAAGAGTCCATACCCATCCCGATATATCTTTGTCATCCAGTAACCGTATAGTTTTGCAACTGCGTAGGGACTTGACGGCTTAAAAACAGAGTCCTCGGTCAGTGCTGAAGAATGCCCTGCTCCGTACAATTCACTGGTCGAAGCTTGGTAGAGTTTTATTGACGGGTTTATCTGCCTAATAGTTTCAAGTATTCTTGCCACTCCTAAACCAGTTATTTCTCCAGTGCCAATAGGCTGCTCAAATGAGGCCCCAACAAAACTTTGGGCTGCCAAATGATACACTTCATCAGGCTTCGAAATTCTGATCGCATCCAGCAAAGACCCCATATCAACTAAGTCTGCAGGAATCAAATTGATTTTTTCAAATATATCTAGATACTGCAATCTCCAAAAGTTCGGTGAAGACAATCTGCGATATATCCCATATACCTCGTACCCTTTATTTAGAAGGAATTTTGA
>CAYGYP010000376.1:0-2717 GCA_964354115.1 uncultured Candidatus Bathyarchaeia archaeon
CCCTTTGGCCAATCTTTGAATGGTGCGTTTAGGTCTTCGGCTTTGTATCCATAGAGCTCAACGACCAGCCCGCTTATTGTGTAGGCGAATTTTGGATTTGACTTCAAGTGTGTTATGACTTTGTCATAGACCGAGTCTTCTTGGACCTCATCCAACGGAACTCTTATTGTGATTCCGCTTCTTTTCTTTCTTTTTTTATCGCTCTTTTCAGTCATTTCTTCAACCTCCCATATTTGCACATACAATATAAACATTAATAACAACTTATATTTATTGTTTGCTGTAAAAACAATAATAACATCCATAACTTCTACCCAAGGGATCAGGCAATTTTTTATTTAAAGAAGAAGAGTAGTATTATGGAAAAAGGAAACAGTAACGATTGGTTTGAGCAATTTCGAAAAGTAATCCTTGCTTACAATGAAAAACGGCAACCTGATCCATTCATGAGATGGTTCAGGCAGAAAGAGGTAAGAGGATTCTTTGCAAATGACAAAGAAAAAGTGTTGACGATTCTCATTGATGCCCGTTTTGATCAAATGACAACAGCCGAGAAAGCCCTAGCAAACACTAAAACAGTTGTTCAAGCAGGGTGTTTGAAAGGAATAGTAACCCCTGCAACGTTTCCAGTTTTGATTCCAAGGCAATACATGACTCCTGAGAAATGGACCAAATCATTCATTCTGGCTTTGCCGAGTTTACAGGCTATTTCAAGTCGGATAGTTGCTCAGAAAGCGTGGAAGGCGGATGAGCTGTGCAGCCTTATGCTTCATGAGATTAAGACGCCGTATCTGGGAGTGAAAACCACTCGGCTAGCGATTCGGTGGCTGTACGAACTTCTGCCCGCTTTGGACATTGACATGGATAGTTACGAGATTCCGATAGACAGGCTTGTTTACAGAGTATCCTGTCGGCTTGGTCTCCTTGATCCCAACGCTGACAAGTATTCGGGGCAGGGGAGTGATGCTGATGTTAAGATTCAAACATTGGTGAAGCATTTCTTGCCGGGTAGGCAGTGGATTTTTGACGAGCCGTTATGGAGTACTGGCAGAAAGCCTGTTAACGGTGGACACTGCTATCCCGTAAACCCGAGTTGCGGCGGATGTATCTTTGAAACGATTTGCCCAAGAAAGTTTTTAGATTTTGATCCTGCTGAAATTGGAATGATAACAGGCAATACTATCGTTCGAACGGGAAGCAAATCATTTTCTGGTTCAAGTGAAATCCCTATAGAGACCATTACACCACGGCAGATTGAATTTGCGAAGTTTGTTGAAGAACTTAAACAAAAAGGCATTACGGGTGAAGAGTGGCGAGCACAAATGAGTCGGTGGAGGAGAGAACACCCGGAGAGTGAGTGAGTTGCCCTGTCCAAATAGGAATAGGATGTGTTGGTGAGAAAGTGATTGTTGTTATCTCTTCGTGTTCTGCGAAAAAAGATGATTCAGTTCCAATTCCAAAGAATTCCCGCAGAGTCTCACCTGCAGACTATTTGGGCAATATCAATCTTGTTCGCCGATTGGAAACCACTCGGGAATCTATATTCAAGGACCCTCATTCGAAAGTGGGAACCAAAGACACTTACGCATTTGATTTGTATGTCCGAGCTGGAAACGCTTACAGACATTTAAGGACAAAGAATGAAAACGAACTGAAAGAAATGATGTTGTCAGGCAAGCTGGCGTGGTTCTTTTTGTCTGGAGGCTATGGCATTATTCATGCTTTGGAGCCTGCACGAAAGTATCAGGCTACTTTCAATCGGGCTATTGCATACACAAATAAGATTCCTTTTACTGCAACTCAATGGAAAGGCATTCTTAGCGAAATGATTGATTCAGCCGTATCAAAGTTTGATCCGGAGTGGGTTTTCTTTTTCGGAAGCCAAGATTATTTTGCTTTCTTCAAAGAATCAAAAGTTGGGTGTTCAAATCGAAATATACGGTTGTTTGAGAGCACTGGATCCAGTGGACCTCACTGGTTATCACCAATTATCGGCAAGCTTGCTGGGGCGATCGTTGAAGGTCAAGTGGAGAAATTTGGCGAAAATTTTGATTGTCTCACCAAGCAGCAAGCTATAGGAAAGCGGTGATTTTTTATCAAGGTATTTTTTATCGGGTTTAGCAGAAAAATCTATAACTGAATCAGGCTATTTTTTGTTGGTTGGGAGAATTAGTGGACGATCGAGTTTTAAAGTGGCTAGCAGCAAATAGGGGCAAAGTATTCGCCTCGCCGAGGGGTGAAGTATTTGGCCGACGCACTGACGATTTTGAAATTGTTAGCATCCGTCCTGATAGAGTGTATATTCGGTTTGCTGGGACAAGTCATGTTGCTTTGCCGCTTATTTTTTCAATGTTTGATAGAGTTTTGAATTGCCTACGTGAAAATCAAGGTAAACCCGTTCGTCTGGGGGCTAAGGTTAATCCGCCATATGGGAACGATACTCTCGAAGGAGCGATCTGGAAACAACCTTATCCAGCAGGCCTAAATAATTCTTACAAGGCAGCTCCGCATGTCTGTGATATCTTGGTTCTTGCCGGTCTAGCCGAATACTTTAAAATTAGAAATCCTTTGACGGGCCGAATGGTGCAGAGTGCACAACTTATAGAATAGTAATTAAGAGGTAGCCTAAGAGCAGTTAACTATCTGGAAGGGGAAATTGGATGGTTACGTTAAGTGAAGAAATGCAGATATTTCTTGAAGTCGGAAGAATTGTTTCA
>CAYGYP010000377.1:0-1092 GCA_964354115.1 uncultured Candidatus Bathyarchaeia archaeon
TCAAAGAATGGCTCGATGTCCACGACCAAGTCTTTTATGACTGGCAAGTTCGCGACGGGCTCAATCGTAAGCGAATCAGCGTCAAGATGCAGCACCTGCGTGTAGCACGCCAGCATAGGCTGACCGTTAATGTTGACAGCGCAGCTCCCGCAGATTCCCATCCTGCACGAATGCCTAAACGTCAATGTCCCATCAAGATTATCTTTGATGTACAGTAGAGCGTCAAGCACCGTTGTTCCCTTGCGAATGGGCACCTTGTACGTAGACGCGTAGTTCTTCTTGTTTTCTGGGTTGTACCTGCTTATCTTGAACTCAACAACCTTCTCAACTTTCGTGCTCACAGCATTCATCCTCCTAGTAGGTTCTAGCCACTGGCGGCCACTTCGTGATTGTCACTGGCATGTACTCAAGCCTCGGCCCGTCATTAGTGCAGTAGGCCAAAGTGTGCTTCAGCCAGTTCTGATCATCACGTTTCGGAAAGTCAACCCTCGAGTGCGCTCCCCTCGATTCTGCTCTCGGAAGTGCACAGGCAACAGTGACTTCAGCGAGTTCCAAGCTGTAATCAAGCTGCAACACGTTGAACAATCCAGTGTTAAAAGGCTGGCCTTTGTCCTCGACTTTCGCATTCTTGAACCTTTTCCTAAGCGATCTTATCTCTTTCAAAGCACTTTCAAGCTGGTCGCCCTTTCGATAAATCCAAACTTTATCATTCATGACGCGTCTCATTTCGTCTCTGATGACTGAAACTCTCTCCGGGCCCTCTCTTTTGATCAACTCGGAGATCCTTTTTTCCTCTGCCAGAAGCTTATCGTTCGGGATCTCCCGCAAACTGGTTGACAAAGCGTGTTTAGCCGCTTCTTCTCCGGCAACGGCACCGAAAACCAGACAGTCTGCCGTCGAGTTCGTGCCAAGCCTGTTAGCACCGTGCACGCTGACGCATGAACATTCTCCAGCTGCATACAACCCTGCGATCGGAGTCTCAGTCTTAATGCTAGTCTTGATGCCTCCCATCGAATAGTGCGCCGCTGGCCTAATCGGTATAACCTCTTTGACGGGGTCTACCCCGCCGAGCTTTATGGCAACATCTCGGAT
>CAYGYP010000377.1:1192-2714 GCA_964354115.1 uncultured Candidatus Bathyarchaeia archaeon
CTGTAGGCCATGGCCATTCCGTCGCCAGTGGTTGAATGTGAAAAAGTCGTGAACTCGTACATTCGTTCGTGGCCTCCCGTGGCGACGACGATAGACTTTGCGCGGATGGCCTGCATTTCTCCTGTCTTCATTTCTATTCCTGTTAATCCAACAGCAGTCTTGTCTTCGGTTATGATTGACGTGGCAAACCATTCATCATAGAATTTCAAGTTGCCGTATGTTATGGCCTTGCCATAAATCGCATGCATCTCGTGGAAGCCCGTCATGTCAGCAGCAAAGCATGCTCTTGGAAAAGTGTGGCCTCCGAAGGGTCTCTGGTCTATCTTGCCCTCGGCCGTGCGGCTCCAGGGGCATCCCCAATGTTCAGTTAGGACTATTTCTCTGGGTGCTTGTCTGACAAAGAATTCCACCACGTCTTGATCTGCAAGAAAATCGGCGCCTTTCACAGTGTCGTAGGCATGCAGGTCGAATGAGTCTTTTTCGTTCGTCACAGCCCCGGTTCCGCCTTGGGCGCAAACAGAATGTGACCGCAGCGGATGATGCTTGGAGAGGACCGCTATGTCCAGCTTGTTGCTGACTTCTGCCGCTGCGACTGCAGCCCTGAGTCCTGCGAGGCCAGCTCCGATAATGACGAGATCGTGAGTATGCTTTTCCATCAGTTTCACCAGTTTTTGAGGATTAACTTAGGCTTTGACCTATGTTTTATATTTTTCCAATCTGTAACTTGATAACAATGTTCACTGACGCTGCGAAAACCATTGCTTGAATGTGACCTTTACAAGATTTTTATACCTCATTCCAACTCTCTAAGTTGTGAAAGTTTATGTTCAACGCTGAAAGGTTCATAGACGAATCCGTCAGCAAACTGAAAGACTCGATAAGAGGCAAAGCTGTCATCGGAGTCTCTGGCGGAGTCGACTCTACAACCGCTGCGATCTTGCTGAACAGGGCTGTAGGCGAGAATCTTTTGTGCGTTCTAGTTGACACTGGCTACATGAGAAAGAATGAAATTGCGAACAACGAGAAAATGCTAAAAAAGCTCGGCTTGAACGTTCTTGTTGTTGATGCTAAGGAACGATTCTATCACAAACTCAAAGGAATAGTCGATCCGGAGCAGAAGCGCAAGGTCATCGGTGAACTGTTCATCAGGGTTTTTGAAGAAGTTGCCAGGAAAGAAAATGCGAAATGCTTTGTTCAGGGCACAATTGCGCCCGACTGGATAGAGAGCGGAGGAGGCCTCAGGGACAGGATTAAGTCTCATCACAATGTCGGCGGCCTGCCTGAAAAAATAGAGTTTGAAATCATCGAGCCTCTTCGAGACCTCTACAAGGATGAGGTTCGAATTGTCGGCCGTGCGTTAGGTTTGCCTGCAGAGCTTTATGAGCGGCAGCCGTTTCCAGGACCCGGATTAGCCGTGAGAATCATCGGTGAAGCCACCCCAGAAAGCGCAAGGATAGTCCGTGAAGCTTGTGCCATAGTGGAGGAAGAGATTGAAAGGGCAGCGGCAAACGGGCAGATGAAC
>CAYGYP010000378.1:0-2712 GCA_964354115.1 uncultured Candidatus Bathyarchaeia archaeon
ATAAAAGAAGCAACAGCGTTCCCGAGACTATATGATAGTATTTATCCTTGATTTCGGGATTGTTTGATTTTCTTGACGGCATCCATATGCAATTTTAGTTTTATTCTTTCGCGGAAATCTGAGGATAATAGTTCTGGGGCTAGAAACACTGGTATATTCGAAAGAAAAATCAGTAAGCAACTTGCGAGAGAACTTGCGACAAGTGGTATCTGGAGTATTTGCTCCAAGAGAAGAGGTCCTATGCCCTGAGTCAGGTAAAAAATTGCGAATCCGATCGCATACATCTTGGCGCAATTTCCTTTGTTAGATAAGTCACCCCAAATTACAAAGGTATACATTACCAAAAGGATGCCCCAACTCAAGCCATTTGCGAAATACACAAAATATAGAGTATAGTTATTGGCTATACCTACAAGAGCCGAACTAATTCCATACAAAGTAAGGCTGAAAGCCAAAGACACTCTGCGCCCAAGGAAATCCGAAGTTGTTCCGCCAACAATCGTTCCGAAGACAGCTGCAATGCTCTGCAAAACAATGAGAAAAAGACCTAAAGAAGATGGAACTTGCTGAGAAATATGGAAGGATATGTTTTTAGCAAGTGTCGAGTTGATTAAAGAAAACAGCGCCCATGGAATTAGGTAAAGACAAATTGTTCTTTTCTCCGAATAATTTTCTATTTTATCGTTTTTAGCCGTCAACAATGCTTTCTGTGGCTTTAATAGTATGACTACTAGCGGTCCCAGACTGAGAGTAATGCCAAAAACTACTGCCCTATGAAAATCAAAAGTTTGTGCCACTGCAGTGTACATAACAATATAGAATAGTAGGGAAAAAAATCCATTTAGCCCTGCTACACGGCCTCTCTCCTTGGGCACGGTCAAATTCCAGAAATACGTAAGGAACGTTAACTGCCCTATACTGAAAAATATCGCTATTACGAAAATGCATACTAATGCAAAAATATCGGTTGAAATAAAATAAAGAAAAGTAGCAAATATCGAAGTAGCTATTGAACATGCGTAAATGACGCGTAACTTATTGATTCTATGAATGAAAAAACTGGTCACTATCAATGTAATGACGAGGACAAAATTAAATGATGCTTGTACTATCGGACGATTGTCAGCGGATAAGATAAAATGCTGTGGAACATAAAAGGAGAAAATAAAATACGATGTATAAAAAACAATAGAAAGAATTATGGTTAATAGTAAGCCACGTTTCGTTAGTGAAATACCATATTTCATGATGCTCAATTTTTCAAGCATACCATCTTCAGTTAGATGCTTGCGTATAAATCGTTTTTCTTGATATGGAAAAGCTTAAAAGAAAACAGGCAAACTATACATGGATCTACTATGAAAACTCTTAATGAAAGGATAGCGGATATTTCATATCATCTTCAATCTTTGACAGCCCCCGAATTCTCTACGCAAGTTCAAGATGCGGTTCAGAGAAAGGACAAGAATTTACTAGTAAAACTGTGCCAGAAGGCAAAAATTCCAACAGTTTACTTGGGAACTGTTGTATCAGTGCTGCTCTCTGTCAGTCCAGAACAGAAATGGCCAGGAGATACATAGCTTTCCTATGCCTACAATGTTGGTAGGCTTCCGACAAATAGCGAGGGTTGAGCTTCGACAAACAATCTGAGGGTTTGAGTAGTGTTATTGCTCTCCAACTCGATGAGCTCCTCTCTCGCTTTTTTTGTAAACCTTGCGATAGATTTCACTGTATTGTCTAACATTTTTGTTTCCAAGGCGTCTTCTACAATTTCTTTTATGTAAGCTTGCTTTATTGTGTTTTTGTTTGATAGATTACTGAGTTTTCTTCGAATTTTCTCAGAGCGTTCACTTGCCCAAAGTAAGGAATAAGGCAATGCTCCGCCTCTTATTTTTTCAGCCAGCTCTAATGTCAAGTTAACCGATACATGGAAATCCTTCCGTAACTCTAAGATTATGCCGAGAAATAGCCCATACCTTCCCAGATGTCGGATTTCGCTTTCAACACCATCACCTATTACTGCTCCAATTCTTAGACATGTTTCCAAGTCTAAAGCTTCCATCTTGATCTTCCAAAGTTTATCTCTAAGGGAAAGATTTTTCTGGCTTCGAAATTTGAGACTGATTGTTTCAGCTCGAGCCACCTGTGTCCAAAGATTCCAGAACATCTCAGTTACAGTTTGAAGTTTTGTTTTATCCACATTCATTTGATTGAGGATTGAGAAAGCTTTAGCTGAAGCAAGTCCACCGATAATTAATGCTGTGCCTTCACCGAATTTTCCAAAAAGTGTCGGCTTAAATAGCTTGAGCGGAGCCTTGTCTATTACGTCATCCCAGAGGTACACGCTGAGGTTCATCAGACTCATGGCTAACGCTGCTTCATAAGTCTCGTCTGAGCGCCCTCCGACAGCCTCGCAAGAAAGGCGCATCAAAGCGGGTGTGAGAGGGTCGCGCCAATTTTTTGATACAAACTCCAGAGGAGCGCGTAGATCCTTTAGGGCAGGGTCTTCAAGCAGTATTGTCCTGGCTCTGTCTGCAATCGCTCCTCCGTTGTCTTCGAGAATTTTGCGGCAACGTTCCTCAATGTTATATTTTTCGCTCATTACGCTCAGGAGATTTTATGTCATATCCTCGTTATAATTGTAAGCCTTTTCGCCTCAAATAAAGCCAGTTATATACAGATTTGGACATGGATGTGGATACGAAAGTCTTA
>CAYGYP010000379.1:0-2701 GCA_964354115.1 uncultured Candidatus Bathyarchaeia archaeon
AACATTTCTGGCAAAATCGGTGTTCTTGTCTTCGCTCTAGCTGCCCTAGCCTTAATCACAATAGGGGTTTTCCCTGAGGATATGAAGCCGATGCACTACTATGCCTCAGTGGTTTTTTTCGTGCTCTTCCCCATAGCAATGCTTGTTATTGCTACCAGGTCTCTGTACGCAAGGAGTGTGAGAACAGGCTTGTTCACGTTGACAGTAGCGATCTTTGCCGCGGCTCCTTGGGCAATCGGGTTCTCAGCACGACTCGTTCCAGGAGTTGCAATTCCTGAAGCAATATCTGCAGTTGCAGCATCACTGTGGTGCGTAGCCCTAGGAATCACCATGCTCAGCAAGACTTCACAATCGCACAGCTAGTACCGCACACTACTCACGTCGTGTGAAAGCTCCTGTCTCCTTGCTACTTCGATCCGCTTCGAAAAACGGTGATATTATGTCCCTTGATTATGCAGCTTTTCAACGTCAGCATAAATCTGGGAGCAGCATAGTGAGGAGAAACTCATTCTATATCCTTGGTTTTTCGCAAATTCTATGGCCTCTTCTGCTGGGAAAGCTATCGCGTTCACTCCAGCTCTTATCGCCAGGATGTCTGTTTCTCTGCGGTGCTTTCCTTTCGGTCGCATGCAACCCAGAACCAGTGGCACGTTAGGAAACATCGATTTAGCAGTCGCAATTACCCTGGCTATGTCCACAGGTCTAGGCGGCTGAACGTCCTCCATTTGAGTTCCATGTATGGGCATAAAAGCGATTATTACCAAGGCTGCCGGCTTGAATTTTGAGATCATCTCTAAAGCATGCCACTCGCCCTTCAACTCGCCATAATGGATCCCAGCGATTACGTGGGGCACGAAGTTGATGTTGGACTTGCTCAACGCTTCCAGCGAACGAGCATAGTCCTTCACTGTCACGTTCATGTTACAGATTTCTCTTATCGTTTCATCTGATCCAATAATGTCAATCAGTGCAGCATCCACTCTGCTTTGCGCTAAAGCTTTGGCAATTTGGAAATCTATCACACCAGTATGAACGATGACTGTGAGTCCAAGCTCACGTTTGATCTTTTCAATCACATCAACGAAATTTCCGAGAGGCACAGAACCATCTGGAAGACAACCACCACTTATCAAACAGCCTAAAGCTCCTCTGCGTTTAAGCTTCTTGCACAGTTCAAATAGCTTCTCAGGTGTTGTAGCAGGGTACATTGTCTCCAGCACTTTTCCACCACAGTGCCCACATTTCAGTGCACAGCCTCGGCCGGTTACAGAAATTGTCGGAAAATCCGTCGGAGAAGAACAATAGTAGCTCGTTTTGTAGTACATGAAGCTTGGAGCATAGAAGTGGATTCTTTTTGGACCTGAACTCAATGAGTTATTGTAGATGACGCGCAGAAGTTCTTCGTCTGTCATTCGCCAAATAGCTTCAGCAGAAAGGTTTTTCATCGTTCTTCAAACAGAGTCTCGTAAGGGACATGTTTAAGTTTTCCTTCAATTGATGAGCGCAGTATCCATGCTCGCGTGAGGATTGATGCATGGCATCAACGGACAAACTTTCTACTTGTGACTTTGGCTGGCTTTATTACGCAGATCCGTACTGCATTGAGCTCTTTTTCTCGATCTCTTCCTGGTTTATTCATGTATTCATCAAAGTCTTGCGCAATTCGGTACTTGTCGATCAGCTTCTGCAGGTACGGAGTCATTTTTTCTTTGTCATCTACGATTTCGACTGTGCCGAATATGGTCACGCTTTTGTACATCGAAGTGTCAGAAATGGTTTCATCTACTTCGAAGCAGACTTTCGGGTTCTTTCGCATCTCCTGCATTTTTGAGCCTTTGTCGCACGTATGAAAGGATATTTCCCCACCGGAATAGATGTAGCCAACGGGAACAATATATGGTCCCTCTTTAAGCGAGAGGCCAAGCCTACCTACCCGGGCACATGTCAGAAAATGGTCTATCTCCTCCGAAGTCATTTGTGTTAAGGGCATCTGCGATATGCACTCCTTCAATGTTTCAAGAGGAACTCTGAAGTGAGCTCAGCCTATTAAGCCTGCTTTGATTTCGCCATTATTTCTTGCGGTAAAAACCTTAATTTCGCTAGACAACTTATGCTTCATCTGAGGATGCCTCGATAATCTGCACGGTCTGAGGATTGATATGCCGATGGGAAGTGCCCAGAGGGGTCTACCAAAACTTGTTCGGGTTTCTTTAGGTTCAGCCATAGTTCTCAGGCTTTTAGACGGGAAACTTGATGCTCCGCCTACTACAGCCTATCTGATGACCTACAGAGAAGGAAAATGCTCTGCCAATTGCCAATTTTGTCCACAGGCTAGAAAAAGTCGAAGCCGAGCGGACATGCTTTCAAGAATTTCATGGCCCGTGTTCCCCACAAGGCATGTTATAGAAGAGATTCAAAACGCTGTTAGCAACGACGTAGTAAAACGCGTTTGCATACAAGCGCTAAACTATCCAGGAGTTTTCACCCACCTAGAAGCTCTAGTAAAGACTATAGAAGACCAGAGGCATGTGCCAATTTCAATTTCGTGCCAACCTCTAGCAAAAGAAAACGTGAGACTGTTGGCTGAAGCGGGCGCTGAAAGAATAGGAATACCCTTGGACGCTGCTAGCGAGGAATTGTTTGACAAGATTAAAGGAGCATCTGCAGGGGGACCCTACAGCTGGAAAAGGCAGTTTGAACT
>CAYGYP010000380.1:0-2690 GCA_964354115.1 uncultured Candidatus Bathyarchaeia archaeon
CATGACAAAAGGTACCATCTCAATAAGATCCATTAGTTCTTCTTCGCTTTGATGCTACTCAGCTCCCCTATGATCTTCCAAGTCAACGATGACAAATCCCGCCTTCTCTACGTCGTCACGAACTTCCTCCTTCCAGTCCTAAAAACCTCCAGAGAAGAGGAAACTCCCTTATCGATCCGATTTGCAAATCTCGAATCTCCTTGTTAGCTTCCGGCCCTAACTCATATTCAAAGAAAATTCCTCCCCGTCTCAGAACACGGTATGCCTCTTCAGGAGAGTATTCAGCTAACTGGTTATCACAACATAAAAAGCACAATTCTGAAAAGAAGATTCAGCCCATCACTTTCGACAAGCAGGGCATTAGGTGCTTGTGCAACATTACAAAGCGCAAATCCAAGCATCGCTGGTGAAACGTCAAGATCGACAAAGAACGTGCTCCTGAACTTCGTGGCCAACTCCTGGAGGATGTGGCCTGTTCCGCAGCAATATCCAAGAGTTTCACACCTGCTTTCAGAGTGGGGACCGTTTTTTGAACGTAGACGCTTGTCTTCTTGTGTTTTCTCTTGATTGTCCTGCTTCCCAGAATTGCCTGCTTCTCAGCGTCGCCTTTGATAACCAAGGATTCACACTTTGTAAGGTCACAGTTTGCGTGCAATTGCTTGCAGATGTCCTGCCAATGACAAAGCGTCAGGCTTCTCGCATAAAGCGAACTCGAACTCCAGTATTTTCTTGAGCAGGTCCTCAGGATAATCTTGTCTCATGGATGTTTCCTTGGAAATTCGCAGAGGCAGGGTTATTCCTTTGCCGACGATTTTTTCGATATGAAATCCGTTCCTTTCCAGGATTGTGCGAAATTCGTCTGGAGTCCATGTGTAGATTTTGACGCTGCCGCTTTTAGTCATCGTGCTGTATTCTTTGCAATGCAATAGGTTTAGCGTCTTGTCGAGATTTTCTGAGTTTGGGTTTTCTGACAGTGAGGCTAAGCATTGGACGTATCGGTTTTGAGCTGAGATTACCAGTCGTGCTCCTTTCTTCAGAACGCGGGCCATTTCTCTTATTAATGTGTCTGGGCTCTTGAAAAGAAAAAAGGTCTGCTCACAGAATATCATATCAAAGCTTTTACTCGGATGTGGCGTTTTTGTTATGTCGCTTTTCTCCACGTTGATTTTGTGTTGAAGTTTTTCTTTTCTTATCTTCTCAGCCGCGATTTTCAACATTTCTTCTGAAGCATCTGCTAGGACGACGTTGCAGCCTTTTCTCGCCATTTGAATGGCCCAGCGGCCTGTTCCTCCCCCAGCGTCGAGAACGAAAGCATTAGCATTCGTGGTCAGATAGGGCTCAAGATACTTCCACGTGATGGCATCAAGCACCTTGAAGCATAAGATGCCATACGTGGCATCGTAGTTTTTTGCCTTTTCATCATAATATGACAGTATTTCTTCCATGGTGCTTACTCTTATCGTGATTTTTCTAGACAGCACAACGTTTCAAAGATCACCTTTGCAGCCTGGATGGCCGAGACTCCCTGATCGTAGTTCGGAGCAATTTCTAAAACGTCAAAACCAATCGTTCGTCTGTCACATATGCTACACAGTACGTCAAGCAGAGTGTTTGTCGATATGCCATCAGGTTCCGGGTTTTGTGCTGCTGGCGCGTAGGCTGGGTCCAGAACGTCCATGTCTAATGACAGATAGATGTTGTCGTATTTTGCAATTTTCTCCTCGATTTTTTTGGCGATCTTTTCGCTTCCTTCTTTTCTGATTTGTTGTGCGGTCAAAAAGTCTATTCCAGCCTTTCTTGCATAGGCAAGCTCCTCTTTGCACACTGCTCTTGTGCCAACTTCAATGATTCGAGCTGGCTTTACCTCTTCATGTATCCTGCGCATGAACGTCGTGTGTGAAAGCTTCAATCCTAAGAACTCGTTGCGCAGGTCAAGATGGGCATCAAAACTGACTATTGCTGTCTTTGACGCTTTCGTGCCCAATCCTTTCATGATGCCCAAAGTGATTGTGTGTTCCCCGCCAATCGTTATAGGTGTCTTGCCAGCATCAATAATGTCTTTGATCACAGACCGTAGCATCTCTAATGTCTTCGTTGTGTCTGTGGAAATATGCAAGTCGCCTAGATCATGCAGTCTTAAATCCTCAACATCCAATCCTGAGCGAAAACTATAAGTTTCAATGTTAAGCGAAGCCTGGCGAATCGCAACAGGTCCGAATCGCGCACCAGTACGATAGGTGCTCGTCACGTCAAAGGGAACGCCCAAGATCACGTAATCTGCCTTTTCGAACGGTTTCTGATATCCGCTGAAGATGTTCTGACACGATGCTAAGAGCTCGTAATCGCTCATTCCAATACACTCGTCCCGTCTTGTCTGTTTTCTCTATTGGTTAGCTCTAGATCTTTGCGCTTGCTTTTATATTTCATGTCTAATCCCTCATTTTGGTGCAGTGTTGCGGACAACAACTCGAGATACGTGAATGTCGGCCTGAAGACTTTAACGATTTTTGTATAGAGCCAAGCGGCCATAAGACTTCACCAAAACGTCGGCTTAGGAATTTGCAGACGCGGAATGATGAAGGCTTTTAAACATTAAATTTATTAACGATGCCGTCAATGCATCTACAACAAAGGTAGATGGAAAATGTCTCTTGGATCCAAGATAAACGTTGAAAGCAAAGGAATGCTCA
>CAYGYP010000381.1:0-2686 GCA_964354115.1 uncultured Candidatus Bathyarchaeia archaeon
CTTTCAATTTCTGCTGATCTGTCTTAGGGTTAGCTTTGTATCCAGTCAGGATCAGCCGTTGCGCTTCGATGCTGCCTTCCACGATCGCGTCTGGCGCATCCCATCTTGGCAGTTTCAGCTCATCCCACGCTAGTTGAACGTCGCCGCTCTGGGCCCTCCAGCAAAATAGACATTGCTGTGTACAGTAAAATAGTGCAGGCGTCATCTGTATGCATCGGTGCGTTTTGATTCCATAGAATTTCTGCTTGTAGCATGGTCTGTCGTGAACCAGGGCTTCATGAAGCCACCTGCACCTTTTGACTGCAGAATGTCGGCCTATGAGGTGATACTTTTGCTTTCTCAGAGTCTGTATGAGCCTAGCTGGAACAGAGTCTTCTAGGAATGACATTACGTTGCCCCTTGTGCCTGCCTTAGGACGAGAATATTGAGAAAAGGAAGGTTGATAAACAGTCTATTCTGCAAAGCAATACTCGGCTTTTTGGAATTCGCGGCTCAGCTTTGTCACATCCTTTCGGATGTTTTCCGCTCTTTCCTTGTCAACTATTGCTCTTTTCAGCAGTTCAGCTATTTTTAGCATTTCCCTTTCTTTCATTCCGCGCCTAGTAATTTCGCATGTCCCGATTCTGACAACGCAGTCCGCGATGATGTTTGCATTTTGAAGCTTTTCAGCCACGGCTCTGCCCTTCTCATAATCGCCATAGTCTAGGATGATTTGGTGTGAACGCGTGAACCCCAAATGTTTGCAGATGACGGGGAAGCCATAGTCACTCAAAGCCTTGGCCAACGCTTGAGAGTTGTGGACAACCTGCTTTGCGTAGATCTTGCCGAACTTCTTCATCTCCGCCAGCGCTAATGTGAGCGCGGCTATGCGGTTCCAATGAGCATTGTCAACAAAGGCTGGGTAGATCTTCTCTTTCAGTCGCTCTCCATGCTCCTTGTCGGCCAATATTATGCCTCCCTGCGGCCCGAAGAATGACTTGTGGGTTGAGCCGAACAAGCCATGTGCGCCTTCCCTCAGGGGGTCTTGGAACTGTTCGCCTGCGATGAGCCCTAGGACATGGGAGCCGTCAAATCCGACAAATGCACCGTTTTCGCGAGCCACTTTAGCCAGCGTGATGACAGGATGCGGGAAAACGATCAGACTTGCACCAAAAACCACGATCTTAGGCCTGACACGCACTATAGTCTCTTGCGCTTCTTCAGCTCTTATGTTCCAGTCTTTCTTGGAAAACGGAAAAGAAACGGCCTTAAACTTAAGAAGTCCAGCAAGTCCTTCCTTCCACATTCCAGGGTAGCCGCCGTCTTTCGGAGAGACGCACATGAACACGTCGCCGGGCTCTGCTGAGTTGGCTAGGACAATCAGGTCCGCGATGTGGCCTGAAAGTGGCCGCAGGTCAGCAGTCTCGGCCTTGAAGACTTCTTTGGCCAGTTTCTCGCCATACTGTTCGATTTCGTCTGTAAACCGTGTTCCCATGTAGAACCGGTCTCTTGCAGTGTAACGATGTGCAAGTTCGGAGGAAAGCAGTCTTCGCGCAGCCGGGCTCATAACGTTCTCGGATGGGATAAGGTTTAAGCACTGTTTTCCACGCCACTGTTCATGCTCCTTGACTAGGCTTAAGATCTCCTCAATCATGCAGAGTGCCTCGAAACTTGAACAGTACTATTTCTTTCCAGCTTAAGTTGCTTTTCATTGGGCTTTTAATGCTGGAGAATAAGCTGGGCTCTTGCGGACTTGGCTCTCTTCTTAGTGTGTTTTCTTGGCCAAAAATGAAGTTAATCGAAAAAGTGTTCTGCAAATCGTATCGTGCTTAGGCAGAATCTGTAGTGCAAGGCTCTGTGGGAAAGGGCCACGTGTTTTCAAAGTGCCCTTTTGTCGTGGTGAAACGTGCTATTTTTTCAGACAGGAGCTTCTGGCATTTGTTTTCTTCAGACTTTCCAGATATGCCTTTTCACCGGTCATTCTCATAAGCTGCTGTTGGCCGTTAACAAAGTTCATGGTGTGGTACAGGCTTTCGTCCCCGGTTAACTGTTGTTCGAAGTAGCATCCTTTTTTGATGCCGTTCTCCTTTAAGCTCCTCAAGTAGTCCAAAGCGTACTTGCAGTGCCCGACGATTTCACATGAATTGCATTTGCCCCAGTCTTCCGGGTACAAACAGGGACCGCAAGTCAGATGGCAAGCCCTTTTTCCAGGATACAAATTAACCTGAACGTCGCCTTCACAGCGGCAGCATTTGTTTTCCCAAGATTCAAGCTCATACATTACCATTCACCCTGAAAGAGACCTATGTAACAATAATGTGAGAACATGCCTATAAGCATTTGCTTTATTGAATATAAGCGAAATGGTGACAATGCTTATGAACCAGAAGCATTATATATATGGTAAGACATCAGATCTTAAGAAAGTCCGCCCCTCAGTGGGAGTAGAAAGTAATGACAAGAGCAATCGATGACTTAGATAAGAAAATTCTATGCTTACTATCCCAAGATCCCCAATTGTCTCAGGCTGAGATTTCAGACCGATTGAAGATCTCGCAGCCGGCGGTAAGTGCGAGAGTACGCAAGCTTGAGGAAGGCGGGACGCTAGCGCGTTTGGTTGGGACTGACGTGAAGAAGGCTCAGCTTTTTCTGGCAAAGGTCGATATTTCCACGAATCATGTCGAGCAGGTTTTGAAATTCTTGGAAT
>CAYGYP010000382.1:0-2685 GCA_964354115.1 uncultured Candidatus Bathyarchaeia archaeon
TTGTATATTGATTTGGCAATAAACAATGGTCTCGTGATAGACGGGACCGGAAATCCGTGGTATCGAGCCAGTATCGGGATCAAGGACGGGAAGGTTGAATGCATCACACAATCGGAGATAGGAGACGCAAGACGAGCGATAGAAGCGAGGAATCTTGCGGTCTGTCCCGGGTTCGTTGACATACATTCGCACTCAGACTTCGCGCTCCTAGCGAAGTCCGACGCGCAAAGCAAGATCAGGCAAGGAGTAACTACGGAGGTCGTAGGGAACTGTGGGGTCTCAGCTGCGCCTCTAGGGGGAGAAGCGATCCGCGATGCGGAGGCAAGCGCCCAGCAATATGGTCTGAGAGTTACCTGGTCGAGCCTAGGAGAGTACCTCAGTAGGCTCGAACGCCAAGGAGTGATCCTGAATGTGGCCTGCCTGGTCGGGAATGGCACTATCAGAGCTTCGGTGATGGGCTTTGAGAATCGAGCCCCCTCTGGCCACGAAATGAAGCGGATGCAGGAACTTCTCGCGCAATGCATGCGAGAAGGAGCGTTTGGGGTCTCGTCGGGTCTACTATACCCTCCCAGCTGCTACGCGAAACCTGACGAGCTGTCAAGACTTGTCCTCACGGCCGCTTCGTTTGGCGGGATCTACACGACCCACATCAGAGACGAGAGCGATGGGCTGGAAGGAGCGGTGAACGAGGCGCTGGCCATAGGCCGGAAAGGAGTCGTGGTACAACTCTCGCATCACAAGGCCTGCGGCAAGAGAAACTGGGGCAAAGTAAGGCGAACGTTGAGAAACATCACAAGGGCGAGAGCGAGGGGAATCGATGCAACTGTCGATGTCTACCCCTACACGGCCTATAGCACGTGGCTTTCCGCAGCGATACCACCTTGGGCCTGTGAAGGAGGCGATCACCGACTAATCGAGCGGCTCAAGAGCAAGGTGGTTCGTGCGAAGCTCAAACGACAGATGCGAGCAGGCCTTCCCAAGTGGGAGAGCATGACAAAGAGAGCTTCTTGGGACAAGTTCATGATATCGAGCTTCCCACAGAAACCCACGCTCGTCGGAAAAACAATTCAACAGATCGCAGGAGCAAGGGAACGCGATCCCTTCGAAGTCGTCTTTGACATGCTGATCGAGGGAGAAGCGACCGTCGAGGTTGTCGTCGAAGACATGAGTGAACGAGACGTGAGGCTTGTCTTAGAGAGCCCTCTTTCGATGATCGGATCCGACGGCGAGTCTCTGTCCACGAAAGGTCGCCTAGGAAAGGGGAGACCTCACCCCAGAAGTTTCGGGACCTTCCCTAAAGTTCTGGACCGATACGTCAGACAGACTCACCTGCTAACCTTAGAGAATGCCATCAGGAAGATGACATCTCTCCCCGCCAACAGAATAGGACTGACGGACCGCGGCGTGATTCGGAAAGGATTGACCGCGGACATCGTCATATTTGATCCTGCAAGAGTTGCTGACACAGCCACCTACCTCAAGCCCAAAGCATTTCCAGCAGGCATAGAATACGTCATAGTAAATGGCATCACAACAGTCGCCAGGGGCAAGTTCTTGGGAAGGCTAAACGGACGCGCTTTGAGGCATGACGCACCGGGCCTCTAGGCTTCGAGAAGATGGAGAGACCCACATGCGCAGGTCTGTCGCGGTTGATTTCGTGAAGGGGCACATGGGTGGGAACGAGATAGTTCTGCTGCACGAGAGCCAGATTCCCAAGCGAGGCCGTCTCAAGATCGTTCTCTCCATACTTGATCCGCCAAGCGTTCGCGGTGACCAAGCCGTGCTCCTCGATAGACCTAGGCGTGGCGGAGACATCAAGGTGACCGTCGTTGACAGAGCGTCTAGGGATTTCCTCACAGCATGCGGAGGCATGGCACAAGTCCTCTGCAAGGCCATGCTTGAGACGGGGATTGGGGAGCACTATCGAATTCGTTTGCCCCGGAAACAGTTGACCATAGAGACGGATTCCGGAACTGTGCGGGTCTCTGTCGGGGGAACGAGACGAAGGCCGGTTCTCCTAACTGACATGACAAGCTTCGTCAAAGAGTGCTACAGGCTCGGCGTCTCAACCATCCAGGTGGCCGGAGTCGAAGCCACCAAGGTCGGGAGATTCCTTGTGGCCGATGCCGAGAAGATCCAAGAGAAATATCCGGATGCGGACTTCAATACAATGAATCGTAACGCAGTAGATATTCTGATGGAAATGCAGGCTGACTATGACAGGCAGCATTTCTCCGATGCTCGGAATGCGGACTACTCTCTGTACAGCATGTATCCAGATGACCCAACTCGTGGGCGCGTGCTTTTTCCTCACAACATAACTGGTGGTCACGTCGAACCGTCTTGCGGAAGTGGCAGCGTAGCCATCGCAATCTCTCTAGCGCACGCCAAGAGGCTGAGAGACGGAGTCTCCTCCCTTCGTTTCGACTCCGGGGGCACCCCTGTTCTCGGAGGCCCTGACACCACCAAAGTCAAGGTCACAATACTGGATGGCAGAATCTTGACAGCAGAATTCACCCACAGCCTCGTCGAAATAGTAAGCACAGGAAAGCTTTCGCTTAGGTCTGCTGAGTCACACGAAGCCCTCGGGTAAGCTATGAGTCTCTTAACCGTCTTTCGAATCTAGATGCTTCAAGCAGATGATTGCGCTCTGAAGCTGGATTCTTACGAGTTTCTCTATTGGAA
>CAYGYP010000383.1:0-2677 GCA_964354115.1 uncultured Candidatus Bathyarchaeia archaeon
TTTGTCCTGTCTCTACATTGCTCATAATAGGTTATTGAATTCTCACTGTCTGATAGGAACCCAGGAACGTTGTCAAACATCACGCCATCAGCGCCAGCAAGCATTGCACGCTCGATTTCGTCGAATACTTGAATAAGGGGTATGTTTCCTCGTTGTGTATTTACGTAGGCGTAGATCTTTATACCGTTGTTGTGGAACAGATCTCTCACTTCGGGCACCAAATTCAAGAGTTCTTCTTCCCACATATGAGTGTTGATAACAACGGCTTGTGGTCTTGCGTTGGCTATTCTGATGGCATAACTATTAGGTGCCTGAATATGCGTTTCAGGAAATGTGGTCAGCCAATCATAAAAAAAGACAATGCTCATATAGTCAGTGCCCACGCTAACAGCTCCGCTCACTCTTGGCGGTTGTAGGCTAGGCGCGAAGGTTAACACGCTGATTGACAGCAACGTTAACACTGCTGCAGAGATCGTCCTGCTCATGCGCTTTCTTCCTTTCCCCAACAGAAATATTATCATAGGTTGAATTAATAGTTTTCTCCAACTAGTCCTTAGAAGAAGGTTGAGCTGAGGGTTTTCGGCAGCATTAGACGCAAAGTCAACACAACGACAAAAATGACGAGGCGAAACAAGTGACCTATTCGTTCGTAGGCGAAAGAACAGTGTTCAGGAGAGATCAACTTCTAGTAGTTCCTTTCACAACTTAATGATCCTTTCATTCGTTAACAGGGAATCTGCTTCTTTTGTTTGAAAAATGCAGAGAACTCAGCATGCATTATCGGGGCTCTACGGTTTTCTTGTTAATTGCCTTCTTAGAAGTTCTTCGGCTTTTTTGACGGCTTTTGGCAACATCTTAACTTCTGATCCGCCGCCTTGGGCAAAGTTGAGCTTTCCTCCTCCTCCGCCATCTATGATTGCAGACGCCTCCCGGACTATCTCGTTGGCGTTTATGCCTCTTTCAAGTGCACTTTTTCCGGCCATGACTAGTATTCTTGCGTTCTTGTCATTTGCTCCATAGAATATTGTCACTGTTTGATCATTCCTTTTGACTATTTCATTGGCTGTACGTACCATGCGATCGACGTCAATTGATTCGTGAAAATCGCGTATCACAAGCTTGATTCCATCTATTTCTTTGCTCTTTTCAGCTTCTGCCTTGGCTCCAAAAGCTACGCTTTCCCTTGCTGCCAATTCCTTGATGAGCCTTCTTCTCTCAACATTAGCTTCTTTCAGGTCCCGCACAATTTTCTCAGCCGTCTTATCCAATTTCTCCAGCGGCGCATTCAAAGTTTCTGAGAGTTTCACAAGCAATCTTTCATTTTCCTGTACAGCTTTTGCCGCTGGAATTCCGATGGAATATGCAAGTCTTTCAACTCCGTCCTGAACTCTTTCTGTATGAATTATCTTGATAAACCCGATTTCGCTTGTATTCTTCAAATGAGTCCCAGCGCATGCTTCTACATCCCAGTCTCCAACTCTGACGACGCGGATCTCTTTTCCGGGCACCGCTCCGCCCTGATAAAGCCTGAAACCATAACGGTTTTCAGCCTCGTTTCTGGGCAGCCAAACAGTTTCAACAGGAATGCTGCGAAGAACGGCTTGGTTAGCCAAGGTTTCTATTTTTTGCGTTTCTTCCAGCGACAATCTACGATAGTGTGAAATATCGAGTCTAGAACTTTCAATACCCTTTTGAGTTCCAAACTGCCAAACATGTTGTCCGAGCACGCGTCTTGCTGCTCCGCCAATCACGTGAGTCGCTGTGTGATTCTTCATAAGACTGTAACGCCTGTCCCAGTCAATTAGTCCTTTGATCATGCTTCCTTCTTTGATAGCGCACGGCTTCTTCAACTTGTGAACCACGATTCTGCCGACCTTTTGAACGTCAACAACGTCAACCTTATTATGGCTGAACACTAGATAGCCGGTGTCTGCTGGTTGTCCCCCGCCTTCAGGAAAGAAGCATGTTCGGTCAAGAACTAAGTACTCATCGCTCAGCACTTTGAGAACCTTGGCTTCAAATTCCTTCACGTACTGGTCTTGGTAGTAGAGCAATTTCGTTTCGGGAATATTCGAGACCGCGTTTTCAAGCCATTCCTCTTGCTTCACATTCTCTTCTTCCGCAGGTTTAGAAACTTGCATGTGTCTTTGAGCAATTAAGGCATAGAAGTTGTCAGGAACTTCGACCTTTAAGCCTTCATTTTC
Organism: uncultured Candidatus Bathyarchaeia archaeon; assembly: GCA_964354115.1. GTDB lineage: Archaea > Thermoproteota > Bathyarchaeia > Bathyarchaeales > Bathycorpusculaceae > DASPTR01. The sequence goes on from CAYGYP010000383.1 coordinate 2,205, forward strand.
GGCCGCTTGCTTGACAATTTCGGGCGGCAACCCATGAGAATCGTACAATTCGGTCAAAGTCTCAATTGGGATTTCCTTCTTCTTTTTGGCCTTCAATTCAGTGGAGATGCGCTTTACCATTCCTTCGCCTCTTTTGATTGTCTCTTGGAATTTTCCCTCCTCGACGTTAAGCATCTCGGCGATTTCATTCCGCATCTCCTTAAGGTGGGGATAATCCTTCGACCAGAAGTCGATCTGCATGTCTACGATATCATACAGTTTACCCTGGATCCCGAGTATTTTTAATAGCCTGTAGATTCTGCGGAAAAGAAGCCGGGCCAAATATCCTTCTTGAATATTCGATGGGACTACACCCTCGGAAAGCATGAAGCTTAAACACTTGGTGTGATCCGCAACAGCGAAGACATTTTCAATCGGCACCAGAAACTTGTCCAATTCTTCGACGCTCAGTCCAACAAGCTCAGCTTCTTTCT
>CAYGYP010000384.1:0-2674 GCA_964354115.1 uncultured Candidatus Bathyarchaeia archaeon
AAGAGATAACAATGGCAAGCTGCTCAAGATTCTGGAAGCGATCTAGGGTACGATTTGAATTGCCTGAAATGGGCAGTTAACCTGACATGTTCTGCACATTATGCAGCTTTCTTCATTTACGATCTCTGTTCGTCCAGATTTCCTAATCCGAAAAATCGAAGCTGGGCATATTTCCACACATATCTTGTGAGGATCTCCAACGCATTTGGCATGATTGACGGTAATTTTAACCACTTTGGCTACTCCTTTGTCGAATAGATTTCCAGAGGTTATTTAACCCTTCTCGCCTTCAGGCCTTTCTTGAGTATTTGTTGTCTTGACCTTGCAAACCATCTTCAAATTCGTTTTGTTATTCTTCCTCAAGCGTAGGCGAACGCTTGGCCGTTACAGATAGTGGACTCTCATCTCGTATGATCGCCTTTCCCTTTTCCAACAATTCTACAACTCTGTCTACGTATTCAAAATACTCTTCTGACCTCAGATGTTCGGAACGAGGTCTTGGGATTTCAACCTTCGTTTCTCCGATGACTCTTCCTGGCCGAGGCGACATTACAATCACTCTATCTGCCATAAACACCGCTTCTTCGACGTTATGGCTTACCATTATGAAGGTGTTTGTTGGCAAGGCAGGATTTCGCCAAATGTTGAGCACCAACTCACGGAGGGTTTTCGCCGTAAGCTCATCTAATGAAGAAAAAGGCTCATCCATCAGCAAAACCTCGGGCTTCAACGCGAGTGCCCTTGCAATTCCCACACGTTGCTTCATCCCGCCAGAAAGATCATGAGGATAGGTGTTTTCAAAGCCTTCAAGCCCCACCATCTGCAAGTATTCCTCGGCGATGTGCAGTCGATTTTGCTTGGGAAAACCCAAAACTTCCAGAGGCACTTCCACGTTATCAAGCGCGGTTTTCCAAGGCAGCAGTCCGAAAAGCTGAAAAACCATGGCAATCTTTGGACTTGGCCGAGCAATGGGCTGTCCATGAAAAAGTATTCTACCCGAATCGGCCTTTTCTAGGCCTGCCATCATCCTTAGCAAGGTTGATTTGCCGCAACCGGAAGGCCCGACTAGACAGACAAATTCATCATTCGCAACTGAAAAGCTCACGTTGTCCAGAACCAACATTTTGGAATGATCTGTCAGAAAGGTCTTCGTTACATTTTCTACTTCAAGTATGGACACTGTTTACACTTCCACATGGTATTTTTCAAATTTTCTAAGCAAACGTCGCCAAACAAATCCTTCCATCAACAGAACGATCACTGCCACCACTGCGAGCATGAAGACAAGTATGACGGTATTTCCGTATTCGTAACCTGCCTTGTCCAATAACGAGCCTATCCCAGGAATCGACGTTGGCGGACCTGTTAAACCCGTTGACGGCAGGTACTCAGCAAAGATTATCGTGTTCCAACCCGTTCCCCATGAAAGAATGCTCCCAGTAACTATGGCTGGCAATATTGACGGAATGACTATGTGTGTTATCCTTTTCACTCCCTTGAACCCTAGAAGTTGCCCAACTTCATTTATCTCTGTTGGGATGTTCTTCACGGCGCTCACGATATTGAGAAACATATACCATATCATGTCAAGAACCAGCATCACTATGCATGTGAGTTCAAGAGCGATTCTTTGATCTCCTATGACTTGGTTCAATCCGATAAAAAGGACGGGAAATAGAGCAAGGATTGGCACGCCTTGGCCGATGTCGTATAGTGGATAAAAGATTGCAGCAAATTTCTTGTGCTCTGCAGCGAGAACCCCCATACCGATTGCTGCTACAAGCGAAATCCCATATGCTATAACAAGCCGCCCCATTGTGAGAGCAGTCAACAGCGGTAGCTGTTTCAGCTCCTCTGCGGGCGGTTGACTGAAGCCAGCTCGGATTATATCAAAAGTGGGAAATTGACCGGACACCGTGTATAAGACAAACGCAACTGATGAAAGGGCCAGAATTGCAGCAATGATTTTCTCGATATGAGTGTATTTTCGCAAACGTTGAGAAACTATGGAAAAAGACTTTGGCCAATGAAGTCTTCCGAAATGCAGCCAGCTGCTTGCCCTAGCAATTCCAAGCTTTCCAACTCCCGAGAGATCTAGCCTAAAGACAGGCTTGAAAGTGCCTGTACTAGCCCGCTCCATTAGCCTGTGCCAAGTCAAAGTGTTGAAGTATACTACGATGAAAGTTATGAATATCAGAAGGACCACTGCAAGGTTCATGTCACCGTATTGATAAGCAGCCTTTGCGAGTAGGTAACCTAGTCCCCCAGAAGGTGGCGTTACAATCTTATTCTTGTATTGAATGTATTCTGCAGCAATCATGAAAAACCAGCCGTCGCACCATGCAAGGTTTGCACCAGAAACTACTGATGGAGTGATCGCTGGCAATATGACGTGCCTGACGTATCTCCATCCTGTAAGACCAAAGCTTCGCGAAGACTCAGCAACATTTGTGGGAATACCACGGATAGCTCCTAGTACCCCAAAAAAGATGGCCCAAGCCATTGAAGTAAAAAGCAGCACCATAACCGATAACTCGATGCCCAAAGGACCTAGGGCGAATAGAAAACCTATGACCATTGGAAAATACCCGAGTATTGGGATAGATTGCAGAAGATCTATGAAGGGCGTGAGAATCAGTGATGCCCACTTGTTCGTTGCTGCTAGTATGCCAAA
>CAYGYP010000385.1:0-1125 GCA_964354115.1 uncultured Candidatus Bathyarchaeia archaeon
TCATCATGACAATGAAGCCCACTGCATAAAAGTGCTGATAGCTGGGCATCTGAGTGGTGGAGGGGACGAGCTGCGATATTAGAGCGCCATACAGGAAAATCTGTATTGCGAAAGAGAACCATTGCAGTGTTATCCATACAGGTGGGTAAATCTCATGTCTTAAGTCGAACCATACTAGCCTAAGGACGTCAAGCATTCTCGTTCGTCTCCAGCTTCTTGCCCGTGAAGCTTAGGAAAACGTCGTCCAAGGAAGGTTCGGTCACTCTCACTGATGAGACACGGACCTTTCTCTCATAGCATAGGCTAGTCATTTTCGGAACCCAAGCTTCTCCGATCGAAACATAAGCTTTGTACTTGTTCTTGTCCGTTGCTGTCAGCTTCACCGTGCCCGGAATCCTTGCCAGCTCCTCCTCGATTTTTGCATCGTTTTCAGGTTGCTCCAGTTCGAGTTCAACGATGTCTCCTCCCGTGATCTTGTCTTTCAGGTTTTGAACCGTGTCGCAGATGATGCTTTTGCCCTGGTCGAGGATCGTTACTCTGTCGGCAAGGTATTCTGCTTCGCGAACTTCGTTTGTAGCGACTAATAGTGTTGAGCCTTTTTCTCTCAGTTCAAGTATCTTTTCCCAAATTTTTCGCTTTCCTCGCAAGTCAACCTGGCTGCTTGGTTCATCGAATATGGCAAACTTCGGACTCTGTACTAGAACCTTAGCTACTTCAAGTCTCTTGGTCTGACCGCCTGAAAGATGCATAAATAGCTTGTTGCGCGCATCCCAGAGTTCCAATTCCTTTAGAACTTGCTCTATTACGGCGTTGCGCTCGCTCTTCTTGACTCCGCACATAGCAGCATGGAACTGCAGAATCTCCGCTGGCTTGTGTCTCCAGAAACCCCTTGCGTCTTGGAACGAAATCCCCAGAATCTGACGAACTTTGGTCGGCTCCTTGACTACATCAAAACCCATCACTTTCGCCACGCCTGACGTAGGCTTCAAGACAGTCGCCAAAGTCATCAACAGGGTTGTCTTTCCAGAGCCGTTCGGTCCCAGCAGAACCATGATCTCCTCTGAGTTAACGGTGAAGTCAAGACCCTTAAGCGCGTACGTCTTGCCGTATTGCTTGACCAAATTC
>CAYGYP010000385.1:1225-2666 GCA_964354115.1 uncultured Candidatus Bathyarchaeia archaeon
AATCCAATTGACTATCGGTTTTGTGCAGCATTCCAGATGGCCTGGTAAGACCAAGATGCGTACTATGATTTCACCGTGTTTTTTTGCTTCTTGATGGTTGCGTGTGCAAACTGTCCAATAGTCTGGCGCGTCAGAGATTCTTGCGGCACATTCTCCCGGTCCATACTTGAAATCCAGAAGGTAGACGTCAGCGAACCCTGCAAGAAGTTGAGCCGTTTCCGGGGTGTAGTAGCTGTTCGAGTTCCAAACAACAGGAATGTTCACGGCCACGTGCTTGAATGTTTCGAACCATCGCCCAAGCCAAGGGGTTGGTTCCCCGCCGACCAAGTTAGCGTTTCTGCAACCATTATTTCGCAGTCTCTCGACTTCCTTGGCTAACTGCTCGGGGCTGTAGACTTCACCGACTTCCACCCATTGAGAAATTGCCCAGTTTTGACAGTGTTTGCATCGCATTGTGCAGCCCATGGTGAAAATGGTTCCAGAGGGTACCAGTTCTGGCTCTTCGCCCATGTGCTCGAAAATGCTTGAAACCGTCATCTTTGAGCCACAGTTGCAGTAGCCAAGTTCTCCTCTAATCCTGTCGACTCCGCATCTGCGAGTGCAGAAGTGGCAATGACGAAGAATTCTGTTTGCAACCTCAATCTTCAAATCCAAAAGGGACTTCGACGGCAACGGCATTTCATGCAGGCTCTCCTGTCCACTGTCAATCTTCTTCTCAACCATCTGCAGTTCTTCTGTCAACCTTGCATGTTTCTGCCAAAGCTCCTCCATAGAATCATGTTCACTGAACTCCGCTGCGACCTTTTTGGCAAGCGTGAATTTTGCTGGTTTCTCGTCCTGCATAACAGCAAAATATCTAGCCAAGCTTGCTCGAGCTTTTTCTTCTTTCAACATTGCCAAAGCGTCAGGTCTCAGATGCTGCCACATGCCAAACTCAACAATACACAACGCAGACATCGATTTATACAATAGGCTCCTAGCACGCGCGGGATCTTGATCCGTTTAGAGTTTGGCTCGCAAGTTTATTATTGCAGTTCCATGCCAATAATTCACGTGATCATTTTTGGGTGTAAACCTCCGCAATCTTGTTCCTAAAACAACCGTAAAGCTTGAAGATCTGAGTGGAAGATCGATAGCGATAGATGCCTATAACGCCCTTTACCAGTTCTTGGCCATAATCCGCCAGCCTGATGGAACGCCGTTGAAGGATAGCTCCGGAAGAGTCACGAGCCACCTGAGCGGATTGCTGTACAGGACAAGCAATCTTGTGGAGATGGGCATCAAACCGATCTATGTTTTTGACGGGATGCCGCCTGCGCTTAAGGAAGTTGAGATCAAAAGGCGAGCGAAGGTGAAGGAAGAGGCCGCTGTAAAGTACGAAAGAGCCTTGAAAGAAGGAAAGATCCAAGAAGCGCGCGTTTACGCACAGGCTACATCGCGC
>CAYGYP010000386.1:0-2649 GCA_964354115.1 uncultured Candidatus Bathyarchaeia archaeon
GGTTGCATATCTTTTTGCCATCAATGAAATCACGCCAGAAGCGCTTATTGAGTTCCCTACGATAGAAGCCTACGTGAACACTGCTTGTCCGAGGCTGTCGGTTGAAGATGCTCAGAGGTTCAAGGTGCCCATGCTCTCAAAGAATGAAGCTCTAGTGGTTATCGGCGAAATGTCTTGGGAAGAATTATGCAGAAAAGGATTGTTCGAAAACTAGAGTTGGAACGGCTGCTTTCTCGTGTCGAACCACATCCTGCACCTAGACCTGACATTGAACAGTACACTATCCCCGCCGGCGTTGCTGCAACAATGCTTTACATTGCTGCTTACGCAAACGACAGTATTGCTGGCAAATCAGTTTTGGATCTAGGGTGCGGCACAGGGAGACTGGCTATAGGTGCCGCTTTTCTAGGCGCAAAAAGCGTGCTAGGAGTGGATGTGGACAGAACTGCCATAAACGTGGCGGTCGAAAATTCGATGAGAACCGGTTTGAAAGAGAAGGTGGACTGGCTCGTCGCTGACGTAGACGCTGTCTGTGGAGACTTTGACACGGTTCTGCAAAACCCGCCGTATGGCGTACAGGTTCTCAGGGCTGATAGGAAGTTTCTTGAAAAAGCTTTGGAAGTGGGCAAAACGGTGTATTCGCTTCACAAAAGCCCACGCAAGAGTAAGGCTTTCTATAGCATGTTGAAGGCTGGCTCCGATGGAATAGTGCAAGTTGCTCCTGCTTCTTTCTTCAAGGAGTTCGTTGAAGAACGAGGTCGAAAAATTAGAGCTGTCTACGCTATGGTTATGTCGATTCCGTATATGTTCAGTTTCCACACGAAGAAGAAACATGAGTTCATAGTTGACCTGTACGTCATAGACGGCTGACCCTGTTGGGAGAATAGCCGCAGCCTGTTTACAGAACGCCGTTTGTAGCCTCTGGATCGTGTGTCGCGAAGGTGAGAGTCGCTTGGCGAGTCAATGAATCAAAAGGTTTATTGAGAGGCATAGAAAACTACTGTATGCCATCAAGCAAATGATTAAAGCGCATGCTTGAAAATTGATACTGCTTGAATGTATGCGAGACTGAGAAAAGGGAATTTGAATGAGTTCAAAACCAGCTGAACAGAAAAGTGAGCAGCTCGTGCTCCCAGGCGAACGCTTAGGCGTGATTGAAGAGTTTGTTCCGGATGCAGGAACCTTCGTGAAGGATGGAGTTATCTATTCTGAGGTTGTAGGCCGGGCCCTGCATGACCTTGCGACTAGGCATGTTTCAGTTCATCCGGTTGGTCGCGGCGTAGTGATTCCCAAAGTCGGGAGCATCGTAGTCGGTCAAGTCGTGGGAGCTCAGCCTGAGAATGCTAATGTGCGTATCTTTCAAGTGGGACACAAGGCGATTTCAGGCATCTTCATGGGAGTTCTGCACATTTCTGATGTGCATTTGAGGTATGTTGATTCCATGTTTGAAGTCTGCAAGGCCTGCGACATTGTAAGGGCCAAGGTTATCAGCGAGAAGAATCAGGTTTATCACTTGTCGACTAAGGACAAGGAGTTAGGCGTTATCTACGCTTTTTGTTCAACCTGCGGGGCCACGTTGGAATCCAGGCGGCAGAACATGCATTGTCCCAAGTGTGGACGAATTGAGACGAGGAAGACTGCCTTTGATTATGGGAAAGAATTGATCTGAGAACAGGAGACCATGTGGATGAAGGTCAAAGTTTTGAGCAAGAAGTCAGACGAGCTGAAGTTGGAAATTGAAGGTGTCGGGCACACTCTCTGCAATTTGCTCCAAAAAATGATTCTGGAAGAGGAGAATGTAGACTTGGCTGGTTACGACATTCCTCATCCTATGACAGCAAGCGCAATAGTATATGTCCGCACGAAGGGCAAGGCCAAACCTGAAGAAGTTCTGAAGCATGCTGCGGCAAAAGCGCGTGAACTGAACAACGAGTTCGGCAAAGAATTTCAGAAAGCCCTTAAGAAAGCTTGACCCTGTTCACTATCTTTCTAAGAAGATCGCCTAAGCCATCGGCCAGATCATCGCTTTTTTCCAGCAGTCTCACACTTTCTTCCAGAGTAATGGAGCTGTTCAGCCATGCATAGACTATGAGCGCTTCTGCAGCATCAGCCAGCGTGTGGCTAGACACGCTTGATGGAACATATGGCCTTAATCCAGCTCTTCTAAGCCCTTCAGCAAGTAGGCTGCCCTTTACTTTTCCACCAGAAGGTTTGTTCTTCCTGTTCGACAAAGCTAGAGAGTAAACAAGATTGACGAATGCGTCGCCTAGGGATGCAAGTTTGTGGTCTGTGAGGACTTCAGTCAAGCTGTTATGTGTCTGTACGAAGGGGAACCTTCTGTCATGTTTCTTCAATGTTGAACACTTCAACGGCTTCGCTCTTCCCCACTATGGGTTTTCTGACAGAGTTTGGGGAGAAAGCGTCCCGTTCTCCTTTGATATTCCAGATATTGGCTGCCGAAGCGCTGTTCAAGTAATCTTTCTTCTCGAAAGGTGACTCGGAAATAGCCCGGAAGTGCGATCAGAGGAACTATTGCAGGCCAGCTTGGCCAGATGGCGAATAGACCGATGAACATGAGAAAATAGGCGAGATAGGATGGATGGCGCACGTACCTGTATGGGCCCCAAGTGACAAGTTTGTGGTTGTTCC
>CAYGYP010000387.1:0-2646 GCA_964354115.1 uncultured Candidatus Bathyarchaeia archaeon
AGACTTGGCAGGTAGAGCCTGAAGATGTAGAGATCAGAGAAGGGAAAGTGTTTGTTTTGTCAGACCCTGAAAGAAGCATGCCCTTTGATAGGCTGGCTAGGATTGCCTGCTACTCAGGCACGGGGGCTGTCATCTTAGGTACCGGCTACTCCAGCTACGGTCTGGAGCCTTTAGACCTTAACAGTGGCCTCGGCAGTGGTGGAACCTCTTATAGCTTCACTGCCCAGACGGCTAAGGTTGGTGTAGATATGGAGACGGGGAAGATAATCACTACCGATTTTACCATTGCCTCCGATTGCGGCAGGCTATTAAGCCCGATAACGGCTGAAGGCCAGATTGAGGGCGCGGCAGTTATGGGAATGGGGCAGACTCTGTATGAGGACTTTGTCATGGACAGAGGTAGGACGCTGAACCCAACTTTCTTGGACTACAGAATGCCTATCTCCACAGACGCGCCAACCATAAAACTAATAGACGTAGTCACTGACGATCCCGATGGTCCGTTTGGGGCTAAGGAAGCTTCCGAGGGTAGCATTGTCAGCACGCCTCCAGCGGTGGTTAGTGCCATTCATGATGCTACTGGGGTGTGGTTCAAGGAGCTCCCCGTAACACCTGAGAAAGTGGTAGCAGCTTTGAGGGAGAAGAAGACCAAGAGATAGCGGCTCGAATCGTTTCCCATCGGAGGTGTTCAGGCAATACACCATCATTGTGCCGACGCGCAAGTCGATGTTGATGGGTGCTCTCTCTCGGGGTATAGCGCCCGTTGGCGACTTGGCCCAGGTCTCCCGGCAGCTCAAGAGACAGCCGTGGCCAGGTCTCGGATCGATGAGAGGTCTAAGCGCATTACTGCTTGGGGCATTCGGATTCGCGGTGCTATTGGCTTTTGTCAGGAGCGCTAACCAGTGGCCAAAGAGAGAATGATATGCCCCTTTTCCAAGAGAGTATGTGAGGAATGCGCCTTGTACCGAGGTAGGCACTACTACCTGTGTTTCTGCCACAAGTACCGGGGATGTCTTGGCAAACCCGGAGAGTTCGCCAAGGGGGATTCACCGTTCCTTCCAGGCGCGAGATCAAACGGGGCATTTGAAATACCATCAATGAACTAGCAGGAGAGACTGAAGAGTCGAACAGCCAGCTAAGACAAAAATGTAGAAGCGGAAGCTCACGATGATTAGACCAATGGAATTAAGGGGGTAGACGAGAATGATAAGAGATTTTGAATATTTCTCTCCCAAGACACTCAAGGAAGCCCTCGCCTTGCTGGACCAATACCGGGACGAGTGCAAAGTCATTGCCGGGGGGCAGTCTCTGCTGATCTTGATGAGACAAGGCTTGGTCACGCCTGAGTACCTAATTGATATCAAGGGTATATCTGAGTTGGACTACATCAAGTCTGATGCTAAAGAAGGGCTGAGAATCGGCGCCCTGGCTACACATCGTGCCATAGAGAAATCGCCAGTCATGAAGAATGGTTTCAGTGTACTGGCCGAGATGGAGAGCCGTCTGTCCTATATCCAGACGCGCAACTGGGGTACCATAGGCGGCAATCTCTGTAACGCCGACCCGGCAGGGGATGGTGCGCCTGTATTGATGGCGCTAAAGGCATCCGTCAAGTTGGCCAGTGTGAAGGGCAAGAGGTCCATGGCCCTTGAAGATTTTTTCCTTGGCGCCTTCAAGACGGCCCTTGAACCGGATGAGCTCCTTACCGAGATTCATATCCGGGCTATCCCACCCCACACAGGCACTGCCTACGATAAGTTCAATATCATAGAAGGCACTTTGGCCACAGCTGGAGTTGCCGTATCTATAACATTGAAATCAGGCGGAGTCTGTAAAGACGTGCGCATTGCCCTGGGAGGCCTGGCAAAGACCCCGATGCTGGCAAAAAAGGCTGAGAAGGTCCTGAGAGGGAAGAAGATTACCGATGCCCTTCTCAAAGAGGCCGGGCAAACAGCCTCGACTGAGGCAAAACCAATATCAGACATCCTGGCTTCAAGCGAATATCGTCGTGAATTAATAAAGATTATGGTGGCACGGATAGGCGATGAGGCCTTTGCAGGGGCAAAAAAGGCATAGGAGGTTCATGACATGAAAAAGATCTTGAAAATAAAAGTTAACGGGCAATCTCACGAGCTTTTAATAAAACCCAAGGCCCTGCTCCTGGAGGTCCTGAGAGACCATTTAGGGCTTACCGGGGCGAAAAGGGCTTGTGACAGCGGTGCGTGCGGGGCATGCACGGTAATCCTTGACGGCATGGCCGTTAAGTCTTGTTCAGTACTGGCCCTCCAGGCCGATGGCCTCGAGGTTATGACCGTTGAAGGTCTGGCCAAGGGCAATAAACTGCATCCCCTGCAGAAGGCCTTTCTTGATCACGGTGCCGTTCAATGCGGTTTCTGTACCCCGGGAATGCTGATGTCGGCCAAGGCACTGCTGGATGAAAACCCCAAACCAGACAAGCAGCAGATAAAGGCAGGTTTAGATGGCCATATCTGCCGATGCACCGGCTATAATAGCCTTGTCCGAGCCATAACCGATGTGGTTAAGGGCGAATATGAGGAGGCAAAATGACCAAATACTCAGTAATTGGGAAAAGAGTAAACATGATCGGCGGAACGGATAAGGTCAGCGGTAACGCCAAGTAGACCA
>CAYGYP010000388.1:0-2636 GCA_964354115.1 uncultured Candidatus Bathyarchaeia archaeon
CCATTATCATAACGACGGCTGGAGTTCTGACACCTCTCAGTCCTGAAGATTCGAAAACAAAGGGTGAAGAGCTTAAGCAATTGCAGGATTCATTGAAGGGCATGAGTGTTTTGGGGGGCGCAGCCTCCATTTTCGAGAACAACTTTATCATATGTCTAATAATGTTTGTTCCTGTTGTAGGACCCTTGTATGGCTCATATGTGCTTTACAATACGGGGTTGTACGTTGCCGGAGAAAGTAACATGATGAACGTGTCCGGGATCATAGTCTTTTTCTTATTGTTTATTCTTCCCTTCACTTGGTTTGAGTTTATCGCATATTCTACTGCGTTGGCCTCAAGCGTTTGGCTAGTTTGGCGCATAATACAGCGACGAGGAACGCGGGAACTAGTGAGAACAGGCATGTTTATCGCAATCTGCGCTGGACTGTTGTTGCTCGGCGCGTTCATTGAAGACTATTTAATCGTGTCTTTTCCAGCCCCATGAACGTAGAACTATTTCTTGTTGACCTTCGTTATTTCCATGCTTATGTCCAGCGCCTTGGGGCTCTGTGTGATTTCACCCAAGCTCACTATGTCCACTCCTGCTGAGGCGTATTGCACAATGTTTTCTGCGTTGATTCCTCCGCTTGCCTCAATCAATATGTTTTTCCGAAATCCAGCTTTTTGGAGTGATTCACAAGCTTCTCTTGCCTGCTGTGGGGAAAAATTGTCAAGCATGATTATGTTTGCCCCGGCTTTTGCTGCTTTCAAGGCATCTTCAACGTTTGTCGTTTCGACTTCGATTTTCTTGCTGAATGACACTTTTTCCCTAGCTTTCTTAACAGCTTTCTCGATGTTGCCTGCAAATGCGATGTGGTTGTCTTTTATCAGGACCATATCGTCCAGGTGGAGTCTATGAGTGTCGCCACCTCCTGTTTGGACTGCCTTTTTGTCAAAGTACATTAGTCCTGGAGCCGTCTTTCGTGTGCACGCGACTTTCGCCTGCAATCGGGCTTTTTGAAGTTTCTCAGCAAGATTTCTTGTTATCGTGGCGATGCCACTCATTCGCGAAAGGATGTTTAAAACGGTGCGTTCGGAGGAGAGCATTGTTTTCGCGTCTCCAGATATTCGAAGCAGTCTTTGGCCAGCCTTGATTTTTTCTCCTTCTTGAACCAACGTTTCAGTTCTTAATCCTAGGCTTTCCAGAAGTATTCTTGTTTCTTCAATTCCAGCGACAACTCCTGGACTCTTAGCTATCACTACAGCCTCAGCAGTGGTTTCAGAGGGGACAATCAGCGCCGTTGTTACGTCCCCTTGTCCCAAATCTTCCCCAAGTATTCTAAGGAGTTTATCTTCCAAAATTCTGCGTGGTAAGAACATGCTCTCATCTCATATTTATCTAAGTTTAAAACGCTTGCCTATTTCTTCGACATGTGGTTTATTGTCGTAACGATTTCTTCGAGTCCATCATACTGTAGGACTTCTTCTTGAATCAGCTTGAGTTTCTCCTCAGTTCCGCTTCCTAGGACTTGTTGGACAGTTTTCAGGAGTGTATCTTTGCTTAGTTCATTCTGTAGAAGGATTTTGGCTACCCCTAGGTCTTGGGCTTGTTTTGCATTGTTGATTTGTTCTGTATGGCCAGGCGTAGGTACAAGTATTATCGGTTTGCCGTAACACATGGCCTGAATTATTGTTCCATGACCAGCGCGCCCAATTACCACATCGCAGGTTTTCAGGTATTCGAAACGATTTGGAATCCACTTATAGATCGTTACGTTTCCGTGCCGTATTGGCTTGCTATTGTCGTCTGGATAACCTAGTGACATGATTATTTCATAGTTCTCTGGGAACTCGAGCAAGATCTTTCTCAGGATGCCTGTGAGGAAGGCCTTTTCTTTGATTGATCCGCTTATTGGTACGAAGATGGTGGGCTTATCAGATGGTAATTCCAGTTTTTTCCGCAGTGCATCTGCATCTTGCAGTTTGCTTGGGTGAACTTCCAATATTGGTCCTACTAGCCTCACATTCTTTCTGTAGGATTTTGGGATGCTCAAGTTTCCGATGGATATTGTGTACGGAGGTGGGAAATCCGGTATCAAAACGGTGTTTCCGCTGGTCCACATCTTTCCGATAAGTGTAAGAGCCATCGAGTCAGTGAATCTTGCCAGGTGCAAATGACGTTTTCTTCGTGGAACTATGATCTGAAACTGATTTAATATACAGATTCTCGGTATTCTGAGAAGTCTCGCGGCCAGCAGGCTTGAAACACGCGAATCTGAAACAACGATGTCCGGTTTGAAGCTTTCCATGAACCTGACTTCAGCGTTCATCTGCTTCAGAAGAGTGAAGGAAGCAAAAAATGGACCCGGATTGACTGCTGTCTGTCTGAAATCTATTGATCCGTCAGGCTTAACTTGAAATCCTATTGGCGGAGCCTTCATAAGCGGGAGCTTCTCATGCTGGACATAATATATGCCGTCCCGATAGGTGGAAAATGCCACTTCAGAGTTTTCTTCCTGAAGCCTTCTTGCTATGGGCACGATTCTGCCAACGTGGCCTAAACCTATTCCGCAGGGAGCAAAGTAAACCCGCATGTTGCTAGCCGCCGAGGGTTTTGCGTTTCACTTCGCCTTTCGGTGCTTCTTCCTCAAAAATT
>CAYGYP010000389.1:0-2634 GCA_964354115.1 uncultured Candidatus Bathyarchaeia archaeon
AATTAAAAGCAGAAATCCTTGCTTATCCTGGGACTTATGAAGAATTGTTTTGTATCGCTGTAGCAGAGGCTCAATGTGCTGGAATATATCCAATTACTAGTAGCATGGGTGCATTAGCAACTACAAATATGGGAACTATTATTGCGGGAAATCCAATAGAAGGAATTAGATACCAATCTGCTTTTGTGGATAAATTATCACAATTGTTAAAAGACAGAGAAAATCTTAAAAAAGTAAGGGAAGAAGTACAGCAAAAAGCATCGGTCAAATTTAATCCAAATAGAATTCTAAAATTATGGGATGAGAAAATATTCAAATGACATTTCCAAGACCTATATTCGATAATTATATTCCAAGTCAAGATATTTATGCAGACATTCCAGCTAGATTAGTTCTAAATAATCTTCCAAGTAAATTTACTGGAACTCCAAAGATTTCTTATCTAATCAGCACATGGAACAGACAACACCAACTTTCCAGAACATTAGAAAGTTTAGCCAGACAGGAATTCAAAGAGTTTGAGATATTGTTGATGGATGATGGTTCTACCCAAGATATAACTAGAATAGTTAAGATATTCAATGCTTATCTGGATATAAAATTTTATCAAGTGAAAAGATTAACTTGGAGGTCTTGTGCAAGTAAAGCATTCAAAACCATGTTGCCAGACGCAAGAGGGGAAGTTATTGCAATCTCCCATCCAGAAGTCATGTTGAAAGAGAATGCCATGGGATATTTATATGAAGGAGCAATTGGTAATCTTATTCCACCTGTGGCTATTCGCTATACTATAGAGCATCCACAAGTAAGTGAAGAGAAGAGATATTGGGTTTCCTTACGACCATTCTTTGTTCCCGACTTTCAATATCAAAGATTAGATGAAATCGATTGGCATTCTAATTTTTGGAATTTATTGAATTATCCTGGCAGTAGTGGATGGGGAGGATTTGCTGGACAGAATAATGATTGGCATAGGACAAACCCGATCTATCCATGGTGGTTTGCTAGTTCATGCAAGAAATCAGACCCAATTTGGGATGATCTTCCTGTAATCGATGGTCATGGGATAATCGATATGTGGTTTTACCATTATCGCTCGAAGAATAAATTTGTAGATATAGTTCCAACTGAGGTCTTGTGTTGCCATCAACCTCACATGACCACAGCATTTGCTCCTGAAGGAGAACAAAAAGAAATTATGAGCAGATTAGGATTATAAAATGGAATATTTCTATTGGTTATATAAAGACTTCATTCCAGAAGGATATATTTCAGGTTTGGATAGAAGTAAAAGAGATACACAACATAATTGTGTGGCACATTTGTATAAGGGAACGTTTGGTGATCCTGGCGATCCGATGTGTAAATATGGATGGAATCAAAAAGAATTTGGATATTCTATTTTTAGAAATGTTATAGGAAGAAAAGGAATATGCAAAATATGTTTGCGTAGAGCAAAAAGAAATCTCAATCCAATTGATTTTCCATATAAATAAATTAGGATTATAAAATGAAAAAGATTAGAACTGGAAAAGCAGGAGAAATAAATGCAGAAGTATTTGAAACTTGGTTTCTAGATAAACCAGAAGTGATACTAATGGATTTTTTGAAAACTGGAAATCCAGAAATGATTTGTGTAAAGAAATTAAATTCTACAGATGTTGGGATTACAAGAATCAATAGAGAATATGCACAAAGATTATTAAATGAATTTAAAATATCGAGGAAAAATGAAAATTGCATGGTTTAGTGATTACGATTTACGTGGTTCAGGTTATCTTAATATCAGTGTGCCGTTATGTTCTAAATTAGTCGAAAAAGGACATGATGTGAAAGCAATTGGCTATGGATATAAGGGAGGTGAGCACCCATATAATTTTGGGATAATTCCTGCCAGCAATTCCAATGAGGCGATAGCAATACTACAGAACTTGGCTTTACTATGGAAATTTGATGTGCTTGTAGTGGCATTGGATATTCCTGTTCAAGAAGTTATTTTGAAAACCATTACCAATAAGACTTTTGGGTATGTTGGAATTATGCCTATTGAAGCTGATCCATTGTGCATGACGTGGGCTATGGTTCTCATGCAAATGGATAAGGCCTTTATCATTAGCCAATTTGGAGCAGACGAAGCAAAGAAAATGGGTGTGCAAGCAGAATATTTACAGATAGGAGTGGATACTGAATTATGGAAGATGCCAACTGAAGAAGAAAAGCAATCTCTCCGTGAGGCATTTGGGATAAAGCAAGATACATTTGTGGTTTTGACTGTTGCTGATAACCAAGAACGCAAAAATCTTTCAAGAAGTATGCAGATATTTGCTGGATTTTCTAAGAAAGTTCCCAATTCTAAATATATCTTAGTTACCAGAGAAAATGCTTATGTAGGATGGAAACTAAGAGATTTTGCACAATTGCTAAAGATAAATAATAAGTTTAATATATATGAACGTGGCATTCCATTTAATGAATTATGGTCTTTATATGCAATATCCGATGCGTTTCTTTTAACTAGCAAAGCAGAAGGTTTAGGCTGCCCTTTGTTAGAAGCAATGTCAGTAGGCATTCCTTGTATTGCTACTAATTGTACGGCAATGGCAGAAGCATTGGCAGATGGAAGAGGAGTTCTGA
>CAYGYP010000390.1:0-2623 GCA_964354115.1 uncultured Candidatus Bathyarchaeia archaeon
AAGCCAGCGGCAGAGAAATCCGGTGGTCACGGGTTCAATTCCCGTCGGGCCCGCTTTTTGCTTAATCCTTGTTCATTTATTGCTCATTCTTTGCTTCATTGAATTTTCCTTCTACTTAGATAAAATTTCTATGGTTGGACTTGTGCCTTCTAGAGGAATCTCAACATTATCTAAGTAAAGTCTTGGTTCTGGAAGCTCGGTGGATACACCTTCTCCTCCAATGACTTTTAATTCATATTTGAGTTGGTAACCTCCTCCGTAACCTTTGGAGTAATAAACGTTAGTTTGGCTTGCGAGGGTGAAGTAACCCGAATATGGATCAACAATTTTCACATCCCGCTTGAATTCTGGAATCACATAGCCATGCCAGTATACCCAAAGGTTTACTTCAACAATGTCGCCGATACCTACAGAGGTGCTATTCGTAGTCTTTTCATAATAAGGACTAGGTGCAACATCCATCGCTGGATTGCTATAATGCATGTATGCTCTTACGCCAACAAAAGTAGTAGCAGCCAAGGCAACCACAGCAACCACCATGAGAGTTATCCAATATGGTTTCCGCCAGCGAGGCTTCGATGCTTTGAGTGCATACGCTAAGTTAGGCTCTTTTGGAAGCCAACCTTGAATGAACGTCTCTAAGCGTTTTTTCAGGTTCATGCGCTCACCTCTGGGACTATCTTGCTGAATATTAGGTGTGCCAGCTTGGCTGGATGCATATTGGCGGCATCTTCCACATGTATATCTCTTTCTTTGGCTATGTCGAGCAGGTACTCTCTGGTTTGGCGTAAGAAGTCTTCGTTGGTTACTTCTTCGGGATTATCGTGCCAGTACCAAACTTTTACTCCGTGATTCGTGCTGTAGGTAATGATGGCTTTGCGTTTGAGGGCTGGATGATAGCCTAGTAATATTGCTTCTTTGGGGTATAATCTTGTTATTTGGAGGTCGTTGGTTCGTGCAACTTCCAGAAGTGTCGTGGAAAGTTTGGCTTCTGCTGCCAGCTTAGTTTGGTTGACGAATTGCCGAGTGGTTTTTAGCTTGTCGGCGATGGCAGCCACGGACAGTCCTTTGCTTATTAGTGACCACACGGTTTTTTGTTTCTGGCTGAGCGGGGAAGACAGCGAGCAAGTTGTCACCATAAGCCATCCCGTAAATAATTTTGTATTTACAAGTATTTAAGATTTGCTAATTGCCTTGACAGCAACCACTTATGTACTGCACTTGCTTATCCGCAGAGAGTCAATCTTGCAGAATGCACTTGCATTACCCGAAGGTTCAAACCTGTACTGGCCCGCCAAAATTCTTGCAAGAACCCCCTGTATGTTTTTCGACGGGAATCTGTTTCTTTTAAATATCATATTTGCACGTAATATCTTTAACATGGAGGATTGCGTCGTGACTGTCCATTTCGTTGAATGGGATGCCGGGCGTGACTTGATGAAGGAGGCTAACCGCCTCTATGATGCAGCGGGCACTTTTGACTGCGTGGAAAAGGGCGGCCTTGTGGCCGTCAAGTTGCATGTAGGCGAGTTGGGCAACCCGTATTATGTGCAACCGTTTTTTGTGCACGACATAGTCCGCAGGGTCAAGGAGGCAGGTGGCAAACCGTTCCTCACCGACTCAAACACGTACTATCACGCGCAACGTAACAACGGGTACGATCACATGGTCACGGCGTTGATTAACGGGTTTAACATGGCTCCATTCATCGTGGCAGACGGGCTTCGAAGCGAAAATTACAGGACAGTGAAAACGAAGGGCATATTGAAGGAAATCGAGGTAGCAGGCGTTATTGCTGAGGCGGACGCCATGATTGTTGTGTCGCATGATAAGGGTCATGAACTTAGTGGCTTCGGTGGCGCTATAAAGAATTTGGGTATGGGTTGCACTTCGCGAGCTGGCAAGCTACGGCAGCATAAGACAGTGGGCTTAGAGATAGATGAGTCTAGGTGCATCGGCTGTGGCAAGTGTAAGCAGACATGTGAACTGAGCCTACCTGAGATTATTGGAGAAAAAGCTAAGAATGTGTCGCCTTTGTGCAATCGCTGTCCCGTGTGTTCGCAGGCTTGTCCCACTGGCGCCATAAGGTTGGTACATAAAGAGAACCTTTGCAAGGCGCTCGCGTCGGCGGCGTACGGTGTGCTCTCCACTTTCAAGAGGAATAAGGTGTCGTACGTGAGTTTCGCCAAGGACATTACGCAGTACTGTGATTGTTTGCCTAATCCTGGCGAAACCATGATGAAGGACATTGGCATCTTCGCCTCTGGCTCACCGGTCTCTGTTGACGGCGCGTTCCTCAAAATGGTCGACTATAAGGTGTTTAACGACGCGTACAGTGTAGATTGCATGTTGCAGGTTCAGGAAGCGAAGGATATTGGCATTGAAGGCGAAGTGAAGCCGAAGATAACTAGAATAAGTTAAGGTGCCGCACCTTTTTTTGTGTTTTGGGTTCGTTGCAAAGAGTAGCAATTTTCTGTTAGGCTGAATGGAGAGTTTGTCAGAAAAGAAAGTTGTGATGGAAGCCTTCTCCTTTCTTCCACTTTCAGGCTGAAACAGTGTTATGCTGAATCTTTATAAAACATTTGTGTCGGCATCGGCATATATCATATCTGACAATATGCTT
>CAYGYP010000391.1:0-2603 GCA_964354115.1 uncultured Candidatus Bathyarchaeia archaeon
GCCTTGGCGGGGACGCAGCAACAGGCGTCAATGTTCTAAGCGCGACACAGATTCAAGCCGTTACGCCCCCCCACGCTGCCGGGGCGGTTGATGTCACCGTTCAGAACCCCGATGCCCAGTCGGCAACACTCGCCAGCGGCTTCTCTTACGCTCTAACGCCACTCACCATCAGCAACATCTCTCCGAGTTCCGGGCTACCGGCTGGCGGCACCGTCGTCACCATCACAGGCACGAACTTCCAGCCAGGGGCCACGGTGATTTTTGGCGGAGCGCCTGCCACAGCGGTGACTGTGGTTAGCGCCACGCAGATCAACGCCACCACGCCAGCCCATGCGGCGGGCCCGGTGGACGTCAAAGTCACGAATCCCGACAGCGGAAGCACAACCGTCACCTCAGGCTTTACCTACGGGACTGTCACCATCGGCTGCGGCGCGGACTGCGGCAACGTCGGCGACCCCTACGAGGGCCGCTCCCCGGCTCCGAGCTCGACAAATGTTAGCGCCTGCGGCACCCTCACGCCTACCGACTCGCCCACCCAGTACCTCGTCATGCAGGACATCGGGGCCGATCCTTCCGCTGTATGCCTCTCGACGTATTACCCCCCGGGAAGCTTCGTCCTGGACCTCGGCGGGCATACGGTCACAGGCCAGATCAACATCGAGACAAACCATTTGAGTGGTTCAAAGATCTTTAACGGCACGGTGAATTGCAGCATTACGGACGCAACCGAGAGCTGCATTCACGCGTATACGTCAGAGGTCCCCAGCGCGCAGGCCCGATTGCACCACCTCACGGTGTATAACAGTGCCACCGATGAGCGGGATATACACGTAGGTTGGCAGCCAAGCTCCAACCCGCTCACCGGGGCCACGAAAGCGTTGCGGCTTGACCACATTACCGGCACCGTGCCTTCCCAGCCTACTTCGAACCGTAACTACATCATTTCCATTGACGGCGGCGGTCAGGCATCCTTCGAGGTTGACCACTGCAACCTGACGTGCCCGTTTGACTCAGCGGCTTGCCAAGGGATTGTGTTCTACCATGCGCCGTACAGTTACGCCCACCACAACCTGATCACCCTGGAGGAACAGGTCGGCACGAGGGGCACGCCGCGAGGAATCCTTTTCGACTCGGTGGGCAAGACCCCGCCGGCTACTGGCGGGGAGGCAGCCTTCAACGAGATCCTGCCGAGCGCGAATCGCGGCATTCGCGTTCGATCCAACGTCGACGTCAATATTCACGACAACCTGTTCCGTCGCATCACGGCGGCCGCGAGAATCGGAGCCATTCATCTGGGGGAGAACGACACAACCATCGAAACGCAGAACACCAGCATCCACGACAACATCTTTGAGCTTGAAGACGGCCTGGCAGTCTATGCCGCAGACGTGAACGGGGTCACGGTGTCGAACAATGCCGTGCAATGTTACCTGGGAACGTGCGGAACCAATGCGCGCCTGGGCAAGACCGACAATCTGCACAATTATGCCGGTACGGTGGACGTGTACTGGAAGAACAACACCACGACGGGTCTCACCACGGCAATTTTCGTGTGCGGGACAGGCGAATGCGTAGACCCCGCGGGTACTACATCCTCCACGGTCTGCAACAGTGGGACAGCGACCGGCAGCGGAACAATCACGGTTCTGACTCCGCCTTGTCCCTGAGGGCGAAGGCCAGGGACGCGGCGCAAATACCCGGACAGGCAAAGACCCCGCTCGCGCCGGCTGGGGGCAGCGACAAGAGAGTACACACAAAAGGAAGGGAGCTCTGGAGGGGCGGGAAGGTTCCAAGCACCTGGGACCGGCGGTTTCCAGCGGACAACCGGAAGCGACGAATCACAGCTCCCACAGGGTCCGCATGGTGATGCGCCGGAGGGCTGCGCGCCAGCGCACCCAGAACCCCGAGAATCTCCTCCGCCTTCCCCGAGATGGAGCTGACCCCGACCGCATTCGATCTCTGGTTCATCAACCAGTTGGCCCAATTCCTGGGCCGGTCCCGCCTGCTCGATCTCGGGGTCCAGAGTGCCATTTACCACAACGTGTTGGGCGGGGTCTGGTATGGTGCTGTGCTGTTTGTGTTTTGGGTGCGGGCTGGCCAGCAAGACGACGAGGCTACGCGGCGCCGGGTGGTCACGACTCTGCTAGGGTCGCTCGTCGCCGTGCTGTTGATGATTCTGGCGGGTGCGCTGCTTAGCTGGCCCCCGCCCGTGTATCATCCCAGCCTGGCCGGCCTTTACCCACCGTATATCTACACGCACCCCGGCCCCAATTCCTTCCCCAGCCAGTCAACAACGCCTTACGCAGCGGTGTCGGCAGGCGTCTTGTCTCTGCATAAGGCGACCGGCACGCTACTTTGGGTGGGGATCGTGCTGCTCGTGGGGCTGCCTCGCATCTATGCTGGGGGGCACTACCCCAGTGACGTTCTGGCTGGGATCATCCTGGGACTGGCCGGCTACGGTGCCGCGCGACACTTGCTGGAGCAAAGGTTGGTTCGGCAGGTGGAGGGGATTTTCAAGGGGAAGACCTGGCTGCGCGTTCTGGGCCAGCTGACTGTCTTCGCTTGGATCCTGCAAGTGGCGACCGAATTCCGAGAGGTCGTGT
>CAYGYP010000392.1:0-2601 GCA_964354115.1 uncultured Candidatus Bathyarchaeia archaeon
ATGGCAAACCGGTGCCTAAGATAATCGACTTTGGCATCGCCAAGGCGACACAGCAGCGTCTCACCGAGAAAACGCTCTTCACCGAATACCGGCAGTTCATAGGCACGCCGGAGTATATGAGCCCCGAACAGGCGGAGATGAGCGGCCTGGATATTGACACGCGAACCGATATTTACTCGCTGGGCGTCTTGCTTTATGAAATTCTCACCGGCACAACGCCTTTTGAAGCCGACAAGCTTCGCAGCGCTGCTTATGATGAAATCCGCAGAATCATCCGAGAAGATGAGCCGCCCAAGCCGTCAACGCGATTGAGCACCCTCGGCGAGGCGCTAACCGATATTGCCAAGCGCCGCGATGCTCAGCCGAATGAATTGTGCAAAATCGTCCGCGGCGATTTGGACTGGGTTGTGATGAAAACGATAGAGAAAGACCGCACCCGCCGGTACGAAACAGCCAATGAGCTGGCAATGGACATCGAGCGGTATTTCAGCGATGAGCCGGTCTTAGCCGGTCCACCGAGCGTGAGGTACCGACTGCATAAGTTTGTTCGCCGCCATCGAACCGCTGTGGCAGCCGCGTTGCTTATCGCAGCGGCGATAGTGATTGGCCTAGTGGTTAGCACCACGATGTACTTCAGAGCCGAGCGGGCCCGCGCCGAAGCTGAGCGACAAGCGAGTATTTCGCAAGCTGTGAACGAGTTCCTCAACAGGGACCTTCTTGCGTCACTCGACCCCAGGGCCAAGGGTCATGAAGTAACCGTTATAGAGCTTCTGGACAACGCCGCGGAGAAGCTCGAAGGCAAGTTCAAGGACGCACCGTCTATCGAGGCACCAATCCGTGGTACACTGGGGTGGACATACATGAGTTTAGGCAAGTACAAAGCGGCTGAACCGCACCTGAAGCGTGCGCTCGAACTCTATCGGGGTCAGTGTGGCGAGGAGCATCCAGGTACTCTGAACTGTATGAACACCTTGGCCGCGCTGTATGGCCATCAGGGTCGTTACAACGAGGCGGAGCTGCTGTTCGTCAAGGTGCTGGAAATCCGTCGGCGAGTGCAGGGTGAGGAGCATCCGGACACGCTGCTCTCTATGAACAACCTGGGCTGGCTATACTGCCATCAGGGCCGTTACAAGGAGGCAGAGCCGCTACTGACCAAAGCGCTGGAGGGCAGGCGGCGAGTGCTGGGTGAGGAGCATCCTGATATGAGCAACTTGGCCATGCTGTACGCCGAGCAGGGTCGTTACAACGAGGCGGAGCCAATGTGGGTCAAGACGCTGGAAATCCGACGGCGAGTGCTGGGTGAGGAGCATATAGACACGCTGGTGGCCATGGCAGACTTGGGCGCTATGTATAGCAGGCAGGGTCGTTACAACGAGGCGGAGCCATTGTTAGTCAAGGCGCTGGAGGGCAGGCGCCGCGTACTGGGTGAGGAGCACCCGGATACGCTGAACTCTATGAGCACCTTGGCCCTGCTGTACCAAGATCAGGGCCGTTACAACGAGGCGGAGCCGCTGTTCGTCAAGGCGCTGGAAATCCAACGCCGCGTAAAGGGTGAGGAGCATCCAGCTATCCTGAAGTCTATGACCAACTTGGGCGCTATGTACTGCAATCAGGGTCGTTACAACGAGGCGGAGCCACTGTGGGTCAAGGCACTGGAAATCACGCGCCGTGTAAAGGGTAAGGAACATCCTGATACCCTGAACTCCATCAACAACCTTACGAGACTCGTGGAACACCTTGGCTCGCTGGGTATCAAGCGGTACAAGGCGGGTGCGTACGAGGAGGCCGTTGCGACGTTAAAGCGTGTCGACGAGGACCGCCGGACGGCACTTAACAATGAGTCCCGTCCACGCGACATAGCATACATCGCAATGGCCCTTCACTATCTCGGCCGAACTGAGGAAGCAAAAGTAACTCTCGACCGGCTGCGTGATTTGTTAAAGGATGAGCAGTTCGCAGAAGATAAGAAAGCGAAAGCCTACCTGGCCGAAGCGGAAAAACTAATTAGCAGCAAAAAACGATAGGCTCCTCGGCAAACATAAGGATTTATTCAAGGAGTTGATATGGCGTCCGTAATCGTGATATCGGGAAAGCAAACAGGTGAGTTCCTCCCGCTTGGTCAGCGAACAAGCGTAATTGGCAGAGCAGAATCGCTTCCGCTGCAGATACTGGACGATAAGGTTTCACGTAAACACCTGCGGATACGGTTCGATAAGGGCACAGGGAAGTACTATGCTGAGGATATGCGCAGCAAACACGGCGTTTTCATCAACAGCAGGAGAATCAGCAGCGAAGCCGTTTTAGTCGATGGCGACCAGATTCTGATAGGCCAGACAACCCTGCTATTCGCAGATAAAGACTTCCAAGACCGCGAAAGTGCGCTGTCGCACTTCAAGAAGGTCGGCGAGCGGATGCGTCCTACACACATTGAGTGAGAAAACCCCGCGATAAAAAAGAACCCCCGAAGTCAAGGACTTCGGGGGCTAAATATATCAGAAAAAGTTATATTTTACCAATTGTTTTCGTTGTTGTTATTATCGGTTTGGGGCGGTTCGACTATCTCGACGGTTCGACTGTGCTCACCGCCGGCAGGTTTGTTAG
>CAYGYP010000393.1:0-2591 GCA_964354115.1 uncultured Candidatus Bathyarchaeia archaeon
GAAACATGGTTTCAATAATGAATGAAGCCCTCGAATTGGAAGTAGGCCACAAGGTGTTGGAGGTCGGGGCGGGTTCAGGGTGGCACGCTGCGACGATAGCGGAGATCATTGCGCCTAGTGACTCGCCTAGAAGCAATTGGGGACACGTTTACACTGTCGAGATAGTGCAGGACCTGGCGGACCTTGCGAGGAGGACCATTATGAAGGCAGGGTACGGCGACCGCGTGACAATAATGCATGGAGACGGCTCGATGGGTTTTGCAGAAGAGGCTCCGTACGATAGGGTTGTCGTTACGGCTGCAGCGCCTGATGTTCCCAGACCACTGGTTGAACAGTTGAAACCTAGCGGAATCATGCTTATCCCCGTTGGAGATCTGTCCCTGTTCCAGAGTCTAATGAAAATCACTAAGGAGAGCGGCGGGAAGATTAAGGAAGAAAATCTGGGCGGCGTGGCTTTCGTTCCGTTAACTGGCCGCCATGGCCATGCTTTCTAGTTCTATTCTATTGAGAGTTTTTCCTTGTAGGCCTGCAGGTCTAGGAACCCATGTCCGCTTATGTTCATGCATATGACTTTTTCTTCTTTGGCTTTCTCGGCCTTCAGCGCCTCGTCTATCCCAGCGCGCACCGCATAGCTTGACTCAGGTGCAATCAACCATCCTTCAGTCTGCAAGAATGTCTTTGCAGCTTCAAAGATTGTCTTCTCGTTTGCTGGATAGGCGATTGCTTTTACGATGTTTCGGTTTCGAAGAGCGCTTATCAAAGGTGCTGCGGCATGATAGCGCAGGCCGTCTGCCTTTATCGGAACCATCTCGGTCTTATGTCCAAGAGTGTACATTTTGAGCAGGGGCGTGTGCTCTGCGACATCGCCGAAGTCGTAGCGGTATTCACCCTTTACCAGGTTCGGCGCTGCTTCTGACTGAGCGGCTAGAAACTCGCATTTCCGCTTCTTTTGAAGGACTTCACCGACAAATGGCAGGGCTATTCCGCCGAAGTTTGAACCTCCGCCTAGACAGCCTATGATCAGATCTGGGGAGTCATCAGCAAGTTCAAACTGTTTGATGGTTTCCAGGCCGATGATAGATTGATGTATGAGTACATGGTTCAGAACGGAACCGAGGCAATAGACGCTTCCTTCGTGGCCTTCGGCATACTCTAAACCTTCGGAAACGGCTATTCCTAACGATCCTGAATGGATCGGATTCTGGGCGAGGAGTTTTCGCCCGACGTTTGTCTCCCTGCTAGGTGAAGCATAGACTTCGGCGCCCAGCAGTCTCATCAAAGTGCGTCTGTCTGTTTTCCAGTTGTGCACGGCTCTGACCCAGAAGACTACGCAGTCTAAGTCCATCAGCGTGGCCGCGTAGGCGAGTGCGCTGCCCCATTGTCCTGCTCCGGTTTCAGTGACAAGTGCTGTTTTTCCTTGTTTGGCAGCGTAATAGGCCTGCGCTAACGCTGTGTTTACCTTGTGCGAGCCTGTGGGTGAGAGATCTTCGCGCTTGTAGTAGAGCCGGACCTTTTCGAGTTTCAGGTGTTTTTCCAATTTTCTTGCGCGATGGAGGGGACGTGGACGTCCAGCTTGAATGTATAATTCCTGTATTTCCTGTGGGATTGGAATCCAAGGGTCTGTTGACATTTCCTGCTTCAGGCACTCATGGGTCATTGTTCTGCTGAGAAATTCCATTCGCGAAGGACCTGTCTCAGGTTCTTTTGGGGGTGGCAAAGGCTCAGGCAGATATGGAATTATGTTAAACCACTTAGTTGGCAGATCATCCACTGGGAGA
This sequence comes from uncultured Candidatus Bathyarchaeia archaeon, assembly GCA_964354115.1. Lineage (GTDB taxonomy): Archaea > Thermoproteota > Bathyarchaeia > Bathyarchaeales > Bathycorpusculaceae > DASPTR01. The sequence continues at coordinate 1,779 of CAYGYP010000393.1, forward strand.
GATATCTGGTTCTTTTCCAAGTACAGTCACCGTTTTGGAGCAATGTATTATGTCAAGATAACAGTTAAAGATTTCCATGAACATGGAAGCTAACCGAACCACTGTTCCAACGTGGTCTTCCCCTTGAGCTTCTTGGTTCCTGCCTGCATTTTCTCCAAGGTGTTTTTCACTCGATCTTCTGAGAAGTCTCTTTCTCTTACAATGAAGCCCACTATACCTTGAATGTCAGGCTCTTTCCATTCTACCTTGTAATTGTCCGTTATTGCTGGTTTCAGGAATATCTCCCTGATTCTTTGAGGTTCAGCGGGAAACTGCGCGTTTTTCACAAATGGCAGCGCGTTCTCTATTGTTCCATGTTCCTTTATCAATTTTAAGGCAGTTTTCGGTCCTAAACCCTCAATGCCGTCAGGATTGAAGTCTGTCCCGATCAGAATACCCACATCAACCAACTGCTCATACGTTATCATGCATTCCTTCAGAACCTGCTCAAGGTCTACGACTTCAGGCACGACTTCAACGAAAACGTTCTTGCTGGGAAGCCTTCTTCTTCCAGAGATGGTCACGTTTCTTATGAGCTTCGGCGCCCCGAACAGCAAGCTGTCATAGTCCTGGCTTGCACAGTAGTCCGCATGGCCACGCTTTGTCATGTGTGCGGCTTGGGCTTCTCCTTCGCTTGGCGCCTGAACCCACGGGATGCCCATCAGGTCTAAGAGTTTTTTGCTATCCTCTGCCATGTAATCCTTCAGGCGCGATGTAGCCTGTGCGTAAACGCGCGCTTCTTGGATCTTTCCTTCTTTCAAAGCTCTTTCGTAC
>CAYGYP010000394.1:0-2590 GCA_964354115.1 uncultured Candidatus Bathyarchaeia archaeon
CAGAGCGGCTTCTTGCACTGCAGACACCGGCGGGCCTCTTCGACGGCGGTATCGACCGGGTAGCCCAGGGCGACCTCGTCAAAATTTTTGATGCGCTCCCAGTGCGTTTGCTTGGGCATGGGCCGGCGCTTCAGGTCGATTTTTTTCTTTTCCGGCTTCTCTTCGCTCACGTTGACAACCTCTTCTCTTCCGTCCGGGCGCACCCCTCCTAAAAACGGGACTGACAGCTCGACCGGCGCAGAGGGTCGACTTCCTCCGGATTATAGCTTTTACGCCGGGCCAGGAATTCCACCCAATCGATTTCATGACCGTCGAAATCCGGGCCGTCGACACAGGCGAACTTTGTTTTGCCGCCCACGGAGAGCCGGCAGACGCCGCACATGCCCGTCCCGTCGATCATGATCGGGTTCATGTTGACGATGGTCTTCCAGCCCAGGGGCTTGGTGATCATCGACATCCGCATCATCTGAAAAGTGCAGCCGTTCACTATGGTCATGTTAGGAATGATTCCGGCCTGCTGCAGCATCTCCGGGATCTGGCCGATATGCCCCTTGCGGCCCCTGGTCCCGTCCCGGGTGATGACGAACACTCTGTCCGAGACCTTGGCAAACCGGTCTTCCCAATACAGAAGAAACGAGCTGCGCGCTTCGAGAATCGAGTATACCTTATTTCCGGCTTCTTTGAGCGCCCGGGCGATCGGATAGATCGACCCGATGCCGTAACACCCGCCCAGACAGAGGACCGTGCCGAAATTGTCAATTACGGTCTCCCTGCCGAGCGGCCCCACGTAGGTGGGTATGAAATCGCCGGGCTTGAGGCGGGCCAGCTTGGCGGTCGAACCACCCACCTGCATGAAAATGGAAGTCACCGTCCCGGCGGCCGGGTCCCAGTCGGCGACGGACAGAGGGATGCGTTCGCCCAGGGCATCCGGCCTGACGATGACGAAATTCCCGGGCTTGACGGATTCGGCCACGGCGGGGGCCTCGACGGTGAACTCGTGCAGGTTCGGCACGATCATGCGCCGCTCTATGATCTTATACATCGTCTTTCTCCATCAAGCAGCGACATCTTTCATCCGCCCTCCCGGGAGACCCGGACTCTGGCCGGGTTCTGAGCCAACCGGAAGAGCGGCCAGAGCCCGCGCTTATGTTTCAGCCCGCCAAACACGACCGGCCGGGTATAGAACACGGATCCGGGTGCGGTCTCGATATCGGATTTGACGGGGCCGGTCACACTGACAGAGCCATGGTCGTAGGCGACCCGAATGACGTCTCCGTCGGCCAGGCCGAGTGAAGCGATGTCGTCCGGGTGCATGCGGAACCCTTCTTCGAGCGCCAGCTCACACAGCCCGCCGGCCTTGGAGGAAATATCGATCCCCCGGTGGCGGTAACCGCCGGGCTCGGCCACGAGCAAGAATTCGCCGTCGCCCGTCTCAACACCCCGCGGCTGGACAACCTCCGGCTGGCCGAGAGGCGTCATCCGTCTCGGTTGGCGGTCGATCGTCTCCGGAAAGCCGGCTACTTCCGCCCGGATTTCGCGGCCGACATCTTCAGCTGTTTGATAGTCCAGCAGCGGAGACTGGAGCGCTTTGGCGAGGTCGGAAAAGATGCGCCAATCCGGCCGCATGAACCCGGTTACGACGCTTTCGGGCGGTTTTTCGACCTGAATGACTTCCTGGACCCGGCCCTCCAAATTCACCAACGTCCCGCCCGCTTCGGCGAAGCTCGCTGCCGGAAGGAAAGCGTCCACCTGGAACGGTGGCAGATACGTATCCTGGACAACGAGAAAGTCGCAGTCGGGCCTTTCCAGGAGTGCGATATCACCGACACAATAGATTACTCGAGGCCGCGTGGAGCGGTTGAGGACCTCGGCCCAGCCCGAGCCTTTCTCGCTTCGGGAGACGCCGCCCGGACCGACCTCAGGAAAGACGCCCATCTCGAGCGCGCCCCGCGCGTTCGCCCCGAAGTAGAGCGGGATGACGTTGACATTCTTGACCCCGTCCAGCGTCATCAGGGCATCCACCAGAGCTTTGTTATCGTCATAGTGGAAGACCCGGGGCCCGAGGATGACGGTCACTTCCTTGCCGGAAGAGATGACCCGCAGAGCTTCCTCAAGAACCCGGATGTCGACCAACGCCTCGCCGGCTGCGGCGGCGGCATCGGCCGGCCGGCCGGCCAGGGAATCGGCGAACAGCTTGAGAAGGAGCCCTTCTTTCCCCGGCTCGGGGCGGAGCCAATCGTCCGTGTAGCGCGCCAGGTTGCTGTCCCGGGGATCGATGGTCACGAGCTTGGCGCCGTGATCGAGGGCTTTGCGGACCTTTGTCCCCACGACCGAGAAATTGAAACGGCTGTCGAGCCCCACGGCCAGGATCGCATCCGACCGGGAGATATCCCTGATGGATATGGGGTGGGAGAAGATTTTCGACCAGAGACCCGGGCCTCCGGCCAGCTCCATTCGAGCGGTGGAGTCGATATTGTTGCTTCCCAGGCATGCCCGGACAAACTTTTGCGCTGCGAAGAGGCTCTCGTTGGTCAGGTCCGGGGAGGCCAGCATGACAAAATCATCGGGCGCCGTTCCCTTAAGCTCGGCG
>CAYGYP010000395.1:0-2587 GCA_964354115.1 uncultured Candidatus Bathyarchaeia archaeon
GGAGCTGTTAGAGATACCCAAAGGCTGAGTGTTCAAATCACTCCGACCCCACCATGTACCCTTACCAACTAAGTTTCAGTTTTGTTGTTTGGCTCAACCTTGACGGTGACATATTGTCCTTTTATTCCTGCAAGTGGTGGAAGGATGTGGGAAAGCAGTTGCTCTGCACTGCAAGAGCGTACTGTACCATTTGAACTAGTTTGAATCCAGCCGTCTTTTTCTTTTCGATATTTCTGCAACCATCTATCTTTAAACATGATGTAAATTGTGCATTCAGAATTCTTCATGCCTGACCCTTCGACAGATAAATATTTAAATTTAAGGGGTTTGGGATTAAATTTTAATGCTGCTGCTGCGCTGACGGTGACGACGTGGCGATGAGGTGTGGATTTCTGAATATGATTCTGACAATCCTGCTTCGTGGTACAGTGGGGCGCACTACCAATCCATCTTTTGGTCACACATTGGAGAAACTTGAGAATGAAAAGACTTAACCATAAGTTGGACTAAAACTAATTTGAGAAAAGCACTTTGAGCCAAGAAGAAAAGTTATTGAAAGGCTGGTGCAAGATACACGAAGTTGATTACAAGTTAGCAAAAGCTCTTAAGCAAAAAATCTTTCCGCTATTGGAAGAAGCGCACAACAAAAAGGGGAACACATTTGATAGGAAGCTTCTTGAACAAAAAAAGGGAACTGACATTCGACTAAATAATTCCGAGAGGCTACTCAAGATATTACCCAAATTGGACAGGAACAAACTCACCAAGGAAGAAGTAACGGCAATATGCTTACATCTTGAATTCCTTACGCTGTTCGAAGGCTTCTTCGCCACGCAAATTAATTTCTTGATTTTCGCTCTGATTGCTAATGGACATGATTTTTATTCCACTCGCAAAGGGAAATATGCTAAAACCTTCGATGAGATTGAAGAGGTAGATTTCGCTTTCAAGATTAAGTTTTTGAAGGAACATAATTTTGCGGAGTTAGTCATGAATGAACGGGGGATTCGCAGACTCAGAAATAGTGTTGCACATGTTTTTTACGAAATAGAACCGAATGGAGATATAAGAATTAGCAATGAAAAAGTAAGCTCGAAAGATTATGCAAAGTGTTACGACTATTTGAGAAACATCGCTTTTGCAATCCAAGATATACGGAACCTTTACTATCTAAGGCTTGTAACTTCCCTTTCGCCGACAGAAAAAGAGAAAATACTGAGTACAAAGCTTGAAGAAGTCCTATGCGTTTGTGGATATGTAAATCTACTTCCAGAATATCGAAATTTTCTTGAGGAACAATTCACGTGTACAAAATGCGGCAAAACTATTAGGTGAACCCAAAAGAACTAATCAGAATAGTCGAAAAATGAAAATGCGTAAAGGGTTACACAGGTAAAACTTAATTGTGCCCAAGCTCTACTGAATAGGGGAGTGGATAGCGGGCAAAGCAGGAGTGGATAGTTGCCCTTATCGCTATGAGTCTCGCTCTGTACTTCAAGAAACGCAAACACTAACTTTTGTGTGTGCCCACCATATAGCCTGATTCTCCCCATAAGAAAAGGGGATTATTTGTGTTTTCTAAGGTATTTCGGGAAGTCTCCGCGTGTGTCGGTGACAAACTCGAAACCTGAGTTTATCGCGTTTATCAAGTCTTCTTCGTTTCGGGCTACAAGGCAATACCATTTTTGGCTGTCGCCTGTGTAATAGGATTTCGATATGTGTATGTATATTTCGGTTGAACGGATTGACTTGTGTCCTAATTGGTATTTGACTTCCATTAAGTCTCTTGTGTCGTGGAATAGTGTCGTGCCTTTCCAGTGTCGGAACGTTTTGAAGCTGATTTGTAGAAGTCGGGGGTTCTTCTCTTTCTCGGCTGCCTCTTTCCGTTGTGTGCAGAAATAATCCCTTAAGTATCGGCTGTCTGGCTGGAAAATGTTTTCTCCGTGAGTTCTTGGCAATACGTTTAGCATTCCGACTAGTTTGTCGCTGATTTCTAAGGTTCTCGGATTGCTTCCTTTCTCTGGTAGTGATACCGTTATTGTCTTCTTTTCAAGGATTAGGTCTGTCCATTTTAGTCTGCAAAGTTCGCCTATGCGCATTCCTGTTTCTTTCAGCATTTGTAGGACTGTTGCCGTTATCTTTCCGCAACTTGCGATTAGTAGGTCAATCTCTTGTTTTGTCGGGAGAAAGGGCAATTTGTCAATCTTTGTGTATTTTGGGGGTTCCCATTGGATATGCTTGAATTTTAGGTATGTTCCGTAGGTGTCAACGGCTTTGAGCTTTGTCGTATTCGCCCAATGGCATTTTTTCTCATCGGATAGAAACAGCTTTACCGCTTCGGGGTCGGTGATGTCTGTTAAGGTTAGTAGTTGCTTTAGCATTCTAACTCTCGGTTGCCATGTTACCTCTGGTCTTCCCTGTTTCTTCTGGTCTATCCTGTAGTTCACTATGTCTTCCAAAAGTTGCTTTGTCTTGGTGGCTATTTCGCTGTTTACCTCGGCGCTCGTTGCGAAAGTATCTGCGTTCGCCGTTATACCTGCCTAGACTACGGCCCCCCATCATGCCGACTGGATTAAGTTAACTGTCC
>CAYGYP010000396.1:0-2578 GCA_964354115.1 uncultured Candidatus Bathyarchaeia archaeon
CGTCCCCTCCACTACTCAGATGCCCAGCTATCAGCAGTTTTATGCAGTGGGCTTCATTGTCATGATGACTTTTGACGTGGGCTCCCATGCTGGAAGAGAATTCGTAGAAGCTGCACATGAAGGAAGACTCCCATATCTCCTCAGCCTCCCAATTTCAAGGTCAAAGCTGTTCCTCTCCATAGCTCTGAAGGGTGGGCTTGAGCTAGCGCTGATGCTCATGATTCCCTTTGCTATTACGCTAACATTAATTGGTAATCTGACGGTTGTTTCCATAGCAGCCGCGGCTGCAACGCTCTTCTGCTTGGGCTTCGGTGTAGCTGGGCTAATGCTGGGTTTATCGTTCATTGCATTCAAATCAAGCGACTTGTACTCTGCCATCACAACCGGGTTAAGCGCAATAATAGTTCGTTTCAGTACGGTACTGTACCCGCTTGCGGTTATGGCTCGCACTTCTCCAGGTTATGCCTCAGCAGCAATGTTCAGCCCACTGACTTATGGCGCAGATCTAGTGCGACTCTTTCTTGGATTTAATCCAGGAATACTGCTTGACCCGACAACCGCAGTCGCTGTGCTTACGGCACTTGCCGTGAGCACGCTAGGATTGGGCACGTTTCTTCTTGGGCGCTTGGTGGAAGGGGTGAGAAGCGGATGACTGAGCTTTCACTTATCTTGCGACTTGCTCGGAATGACTTTTCCTACTTCTTCAGAACAAAATGGCTTATGGCGATTCTCATAAGCCTGCATCTTTCAGACATGCTGGTCGTGGCCCTGGTTTACAAGAACCTGATGAGCATCAACTACTTCCAGTTCTTTGTCCCAGCTGTTATTGTCATGGGCCTGTTCGTAGCCGCTTTGGACACCGGAAGACGCATCTGGCTAGCCATCCGCGAAGGTGTAATCCAATACTACCTCTCCTTGCCAATCACCTTACGAGGAATTGTCGTGGCTTACCTGCTTGCCGGTGGACTTGCCGCGGTTGTCTACTCGTCTTCGCTCCTGCTCATTGCACTTGTCGTTCTTCCTGCACAGGCTGTATGGAACACGTTTATCCTGTTGCCATTCCTATTCATTCTAGCCATGGGACTAGCAGGAATCGCGGCTACTCTTGCAGCCTTGGCATCAACCCACGGAGAATACTTCTTCGCCTGTCAACAGGTCGTACAAACAGTCTTGCTGACCCTCAGCACAGTCTTTTATCCGATAGAAGTCGTCAAGACCTACTTCCCAACGATTCTGGTCAACATCGTGTCAGCCAATCCGCTCAGTCTAGCAGCTGAAGCGATGCGACAATACACCTTTTCAGGATATCCCGTGCAGCCTCTTCTTCTCATCAGCATTTTGCTGACAAGTCTGCCTTTCACGATAGTCGGTGCTATAGCCTATCTCGCTGTGCTTCGCACCTTTCGAGTCAAAGGGAAGCTGTAAGCATCAAGAACCAAAACCTATTTCTCTTGGATGATTCCCCTTGTTACGGAAGAAATTCGGAGCACGAATATGCCATACTGTCCTGAATGCGGTGGCGAAATGCAATACATGATAGGGACGAAGCATTACGTTTGCAAAAGCTGTGGGCTATCCGTGACCCAACAAGAACTTGTCGAGCTCAGGGAGAAAAACAGGCCTGACATCGACTCCGGCGAAACTGAACAGGAAAAGAGAAGACGAGAATACTTGAAATGGTGGCTTAGTAAGAAGAAATAATACACGCCCCAGCTTTTCAGAACGAAGAGTCAGCAAACAGCATAAAAGAATGAGCCAGCATCTCTTTCTAGCACCTGATAGGAGTAAGATAGAGTGAGCACGGAGATGGAAATCATCTGCGTCGGCAACGAACTTCTCATCGGCAAGACGTTAAACACAAACGCGACTTGGATGGCCAAGCTGGCCACTTCGTTGGGCGTAGAAGTCAAGAGAATAACAGTCGTGAGCGATGACGTTGATGAAATTGCAGAGGCCACAGTTGAAGCTCTCGAACGGAAACCCCAGTTCATAATCACAACAGGCGGCCTTGGCCCGACCTTCGACGACAAAACACTGGAAGGAATCGCCAAAGCACTAAAACGCAAATTGGAAACCAACGAAAAAGCTTTGAAAATGGTCAAGGAAAAATACGAAGCCTACGCCAAAGAGGGAAGAATGGAAAAGGTTGATTTGACGCCGCCCAGGGTGAAGATGGCCATGTTCCCAGAAGGTGCAGAACCGCTCTGCAATTCTGTTGGCACGGCCCCAGGCGTGTTGATAGAGGCCAAAGGAGCGTTCCTTATAGCGTTGCCTGGAGTGCCATCTGAAATGAAGGTGATCTTTGAGGAATCTGTCGTTCCTTTGCTTAAGAAGCAAGCTGGAGATCTTACCTTCTTTGAAACGAGCATCTTTGCGGACTCTATTATGGAGTCAACTCTGGCCCCTCTGATCGACAAAGTGATGCATGATAACACGTGTGTTTACATAAAGTCTCATCCGAAAGGAGAAGAGAACATACCACACATAGAACTGCACTTCTCCACAACAGCCAAGGATTCCAGAACGGGTAAGAGCCGTTTAGGTGAGGCCATCATCCAACTGTCAGAACTCATAGAGA
>CAYGYP010000397.1:0-2574 GCA_964354115.1 uncultured Candidatus Bathyarchaeia archaeon
AAGAGGACCCTCGTGATGCCAGTTTCGCTGTCTACGAACGGACCGGAACCATTGGAGTAAGGCTCGGCACGATAAGCTTCCTTCCGGATAACAGAATGCTCGTTGGTAGCCTCACGTCGACAAGAAGAAACGCGCTTCAGAGACTCCTGACAGAGCTTATGAGAGGAGACCTGATCCCGTTAGAGGAACTGAGAGATGTGAAGATGCCGTATACATGAACCGACCGCGACGGATCCCGACATTGTTGCGGGATCAATTGTGACAAGTCCCCTGCCGCACCTGTCCCTTCGCCAGGACATCCGCTCCAAGGTCTCGCTGAGGGAAGTTCGCGCTACAGCTCTAATCGCTCCAGCAGGAAGAGCGCATATGTTCGCAGTCCTCTCGGGTGCGCTCAGCTCGTTTTGAGCTTGACCACCGCTTAACTCTCGCTCATTTTCAGCTGAAAGCCTGCTCAAGAACTGCTGTGTTGAGAGTTCTAAACGCGAGTCTAAACCTATCCCGGCCCACATTTTCAGCACCTTCGTTCCCCCTGTTTCTGAACTCGTTGTCCCCCAGGATCCTCTTTCTTAGCGTTGGGCTCCAGCTTAGTTTCTCATTTCGTTTCAAGGTCTAAACCTCTCACGGTCGCAGTCGACATTGTTTAGGTTCCTGGAGTGCTGAAGGATCCATCGCAAACTCAAAGAAGCTGAATGAAGAAGACATTCGGCCCGTAGCCACTGACATCATAGGCTACTCTGGTACCTTCGATATGCGTCTGCACTTCCGGGTCGTCTCACTCTAGTTCGTTCACTTCGTTAGCTGCTTCGAGCAATGTGAGTATTGATAGCGCGCAAAAGGCATCTGACGACGTCCCAACACCAAACCCGAATCTTGTGCGCTGATTCATCACGTAGTTCACGCACAACTTGGTATCGTTCGGGGTTGCATTCAGCGTGGAAAGAGCCTTGTTGGCATAGTAGGTTTGTCGAAGCGACGTTCGGGATTCAACGGTCTCCTTCTTGCCTCCCCGAATCAGGTCTGACCAGTCCATTTCCCGTGGATCATCCGTGAACCCGCCATCCGACCTTTGATGGGCCAACAGCCATTTTGCGCATCGCTGAAGGTTCCGCGGTCCTTCCCCAAGGAGATGCAAAGCTTCGACGGCCTCAAACGTGCATGAAATGAATGACTTCGCCACCCCGGAATGGCAACTCCTGAATCCACCATCAGCATTTTGCAGACTCTGAATGAAACGAACGGTCCTATCCTCCTTCTCGACATGCACGGACAGGCAATCGAGTACTTTCAGGGCGAGGAACGTACGAGTAGTGTTGCTCTCCGATCGTAGAACAATCCGGAACCGCCAACCTGATCCAGGCGGATCCTCTACCTCGCCATGCTTGTCATGAACAAGCGCAATCTCTCTTGCCCAACCTCCGTCCGGATTCCGCAGCGATAACACCAGACTTGAAAGCCTCTTAGACTCGTACGAGTCCGGCGTAACGCCAACGCTCCTGAGGCATTCAAGATCGTCCGTCAGACGCGAGAGGAAGTAGTCTGGAGATCCGCCGGGCCCGGGTGATGCTTTGTAGTCTCTGAGCCGGGATACCAAACGCTCTGCCTTTCCAGCTGAATCACGTGGCTCCGCGTCCAGAATCCTCAGGGCAAGTAACGATTCAAGATTGCAAGGTGGCTCTCTTCGGCTCAGCAGGACCTCCTTGACCCGGTCAATGAATCTACCTTGAATGAGCGCCTCAAGCCTCGGATCTACCAGACAATATGCGCGATGCCTTCGAACCCTGTTTCCCGCAAAGAGTGAGAACTCAGGTTGGCCGTAGAGCTCGTATATGGTGACATCATGCATGTTCTGAACGACCAGGAGGTCGCCGTCCTCCCAGAGAATGTTTCCTGAAGATTCCATTGCGAACTCATTGTGTTCTCCAATTAGGATCCGGTCGGCGCGGTTGCACCCTGAACATGTCAGAAGCTCACTGCAACAATCATGGCCGTATTGTTCAGCAAAGACGGTCATCCGACTCCCGCACACCCTGCAGCGTGTGTGGGCATCACGCTTCCACGCGAGCACCAACTCATCAGCACTTGATACCTGATGTTCTGCGAGCGTCTTGTCTTCGTCGATGGGAGCGGGAGTTCTGACAGTTGCATCACGGCCAGTGTAAGCGAGTTTGCCGGTCGAATCAAATTCGAGTTCCTTACCTCCAGGCATTGGGACGTGAAGAATTCTCTCTAGGACGTGATCGTCAGTGATCAAGCTGAACTTCTTACACAAAACCTCTTTGAGGTCTCTGACCTTGGAGGCAGCCTCAACGTCAAGCTCGACAGACTCACATCTGCCGACGGACAACACCGCCTCTATCCTGACTCTCATGTGACATCTCTCCCAGAGCTACACGCGTATCTTCATCGTGCTGAGATCACCAATCCTGGCGAACCAATCAAGTCCAAAGACGCAACCGTTCATCTGCTTGTCAGACGCTCCAGGGTTAACGCAGAGCGTACGTCCAATTCTGCACGTGCCACCAGACTCGTGAACATGGCCAAAGAGACCTATGTCTGGCTGACAGCGGCTAACTA
>CAYGYP010000398.1:0-2568 GCA_964354115.1 uncultured Candidatus Bathyarchaeia archaeon
AAGGCCCTCAGGACAGACCGTGTCTGGATAGTGACACTATTGCGAAAAAAGTGTCGAGATCTATACTACGACCCTAGGCTAACATGGAGAAAACGCCCTCGCAACTAGCGCGCGTCTATTCATAATGGGAGTTTCGTTCCCTTTCCCGCTTTCTTTGCCATGTCATAGACAAGTTTTGCAGTTGCCATGTCCCCTATAGCTGAGCCCAGATGCATCGACATAATGCGTTCTTCAGGCTTCTCTCGGCCAGGCTTCTTGCCGCTGACGATCTCGCTGAGGTCCGCATGCACTTCTGGTATGCTGGAAAAATAGCCCTGCGTCCTGTAGTAGGCCAGCTGATCTCGGTCATCGGTGCAGAACTTGTCCACAGAACGAATGGCTTCAGGTTTCCAGTACGAATCGAAATCCAGTGGACAAGCGAACCCGCCTGCCTTAAACCATGAAGCCTCGATCACCGGCTGAGGATGCTTCAATATCGGACCTGAAGTAACCACTATGTCACATTCTTCAACTGCTCCTCTAGGCGAATCGGCAGGAACGATTCCTAACCCGTGCTTAGCCGCCATCTCCTCAACGTATTTCTCCAAGTTTTCCCTGCTGATATCATAGGCTCTAACCTCTTCCAAACTCTTGCACACAACCGCCAAAGCTTCAAGGTTGCTCCTACCCTGCGCGCCACATCCAAGAATTCCCAGCGTGTGAGGCTTGTCCCCCGCTAAGTGTTTGGCTGCCACGGCGGTTGCGGCACCCGTTCGCTTCGCCGTGACCCAAGTGCAATCCATCACGCATACGGGAAACCCAGTGTCAGGATCATTCAATATTAGCAGGCCGGAAACGTAGGGAAGACCACGTTTGGGGTTCTCTGGGAAGCCACTCACCCACTTCATACCTGCGGATCTCATCTTCGGCAGATAAGCAGGCATAGCATGGATGAAGGAATCTTTTCGAGGGTGAATCCCAGGCTTCGGCGGTACTTCAGCTTTGCCTTCTGCCCTCTGCTGGAAAGCCCTTTCGACAACCTTGATAACCTCTTTCATCGGTATTTTCAGCTCCCCGACGTCACTCCTAGAAAGATACAGAAACTCTCCCAAGTAGCTGCTCATGCCGCACACACTGTTGAAACTGTTGCAACCACAAGAAAAGCTTATCGAGAACCTCTCAACAGGCCTGATTCAAGAAAAGGGCAGCCAAGCACCGTTGCCTAGCCGCCGCCGACGGGCGGTATCATCGCCAGCACGTCGCCGTCTGCAAGCTTAGTGTTCAACCCGTCAGATGTTCGAGTGCTTCTGCCGTTCACCAAGAACTGGAGGAAACCCTTGACTTGGCCAGTCTTGCTGTCATAGACGTATTCGACAAAGTCCTTGCCATATCGCTTCGCCAGCCTGTTAAGAACACTGTTGATAGTCGTGTTTCCAGCATCTTCGAATGCCATGTTTTCTTCTCTTTTGCCTGTTATCTCTCTCAGGGTTGTGAAGAACCGCACTGAAACCTTCAAGGCTCTAGCCCACAACAGGGGGAACCGCATGGCGCAATTTAAACTGTTACGCATGAAAGCATGTGATTTGATCGTGTTTGCCTAAAAGTTTATATTTCTGAGCATTTTTGCTTATTGCGATTAATAACGTGTATGTATTGAATGGAGGATTTGTATGGCTGTCTTAACAACAACTTCGACGGGACAACCCGTCCTAATTCTTAAGGAAGGAACGTCGAGAAACAGAGGAAAGGAAGCTCAGAGAAACAACATAACTGCTGCACGTGTCATCGGCGAAGTTTTAAGAACTACTTTGGGACCGCGCGGCATGGACAAGATGCTTGTGGACAGCTTAGGAGACATAACCATAACCAACGATGGAGCGGCAATACTGGACGAAATAGAGGTGGAGCATCCAGCCGCGAAAATGATGGTGGAAATTGCCAAAACGCAGGACACCATGGTAGGAGACGGAACAACCACAGCCGTAGTCCTAGCAGGCGAGCTGCTGAAAAAAGCAGAGGAACTCTTGGACCAGAACATTCACCCCACAACACTGATCAGCGGCTACCGCAAGGCAGTACAAAAGGCAATGGAAATCATAGACGACAATGCAATACCAGTGGAAAGGGATGATCGCGCAACCCACAAGAAAGTCGCAATCACGTCTATGGGAAGCAAGGCTGTAGGTCAGGCGAAAGAACACCTAGCAGACATTGCAATAGACGCTGTCAAACAGATTGTGGAGAAACGCGGAGACAAAACAATAGCCGACATCGACAATATCCAATTGATAAAGAAAACTGGAAAAAGCCTTTTCGAGTCCCAGCTTATCACCGGCCTAATAATAGACAAAGAAGTCGTCCACCCAGGAATGCCCCGCAAGGTAGAAAAGGCAAAAATAGCCCTTCTGGACTCCGCGCTGGAAATTGAAAAAACAGAGATGAGTGCCGAAATAAGAATCCACGACCCACTCCAGATGAAAGCGTTCCTGGACCAGGAAAACAAGATGATGCAGGACATGGTTGAAAAGATCAAGAAGTCAGGCGCAAACGTGGTTTTCTGCCAAAAAGGCATAGACGACATGGCACAGC
>CAYGYP010000399.1:0-2563 GCA_964354115.1 uncultured Candidatus Bathyarchaeia archaeon
TGACGAAGGAGCCTTCGGAAGTTTATCAGCGGGAAGTTAAAGTTTTGAGAAGTCGAGGTTTTGCTGTTGAGGATGTTGTGCAGTTAGAGCCTTACGATAAAGCACATGCCATGATAGTTGCTCAGCGGTAAGAGGCGGTGCGCTTGTGTTGTTCGCGAAATTGCAGAAAGTAGCGGGTTACGTGGTCTCTGGTTCAGTCTATAGCTAACTCAAATAATTGCATCATTGATAACTGATTATGGTTAGAAAATGAAAACCAGAGCTCAGCGGCAGATGACACGCTAGCTGACTTGGACTGCAACGTTTGCTCATAAGCCTTCGCAGCGTCCAACCACCTGTACTCTTTCTCAGTCAGGTCAATTTCCATAGGGCTTCCCTCTGCCGCATGATTCATCAATTCGTGACGTTAACTATATTGTGCGCACAGATAAAACATTTTTCGACATGGCACTTACTGGATTTTGGTTTTTTCTCCCTTTCGCATCCCTCTAGTTGGGTCCTTTGCTATTAAGAGAATAATGGCAGACGCGACTATGCTCATGGCTCCAAGCACGAACCCCAAGGCTTGATAGGAGGCCCAGACGAGCAATGCTCCTCCGACGGCAGGTACTATGGCATTCCCTATGTTGCCGAACACGCTTTTCAGAGACATCATCGTGCCTCGAGCCTCCGGAACCTGATCAAGGGCTAAACAGGCTAGCGCGGTGCCAGCCGTAGTGGCAAACCAAACGTGCAACCAGTTAAAAGCCAAGGCCATCCACAGATTGGGCGAAAGAAAAAGCAAGGCTATGAAAATCCCGTCGCCCAGAGCGCCTACTACGGTTAGAGCCTTTACTCCGAACCTGTTTGCAAGCCTACCAGCAACCAAACTGCCAATAGCAAAGAGCGAAGTTGACACCATAGTAACGTATGATGCGTATTGCACCTGTAGCGGCAATGATAGGTCTAACCAGAATTGCTGCCGTAGAAAGTTTATTGGAAAGAGTCCGATTGCTCCGGTGAAGAAGAGGCTGGCAACCAGGCATGCAGCAGCTGACTTGTTCAAGAAGATGTGCTTGAGGCTTCTAACATATTCCTTTCTGCTAACTGCTGGCTTGTGCACATGTGATGCGGAGGGAATACCGAAGAACGAGACGACTAAAGCCGCTATTGCAAAGGGCAACGCAAGCAGCAAATAGGAGTAACGCCAAGTTCCAAGACCTGCCACGGCGGTAATTAGGCGAGCCCCAACAAACATCGCTAAGAAATAGGCTGCAGTAATGTAGCTCACTGCTTTCGCTTTTAGGTTTTGAGGCATGAAATCTCCAATCAGCGTGATGAACGCCACGCCAGATAACACTGCTCCGACTCCTTCCATTGCAAAGAAAACCTGCAGCCACAAGAAAGTGGGAGCAAGAAACGCTCCTGCAGCCGAGATAACTTGGAGCGTCACTCCCGTCATTAACAAAGATTTGTGTCCGAAGCGAATTGCCAAAACGCTCATTGCTATTCCGGTTGCGACTGCAGCAGCAAATCCAACCGTGCTGAGTTGGCTCGTGATACCCACTGTCGCTTGAGTATCTGCACCAAAGAAAGTTGCCCCTATTTCTCGCGTGAGCAGCGTTAGAGTCAAACCCCCTATGTTTAATGCGAAAACCATAAAGACTATTGCTGGAACAAACCCTTTTCTAGGGGCTTTTTCCCCTAGACTCTGTGTTTTTGTTTCGTCAACTTCTCCCAGCGAGTTCTCCAAATCATTCCACGCTGCAGAGTGTTTCCCAGCTGATTCAGGAAACCACCCATGCAAGTCAATTAATTTGGGTTCAGTTTAGATAAATAATTTTTGATGCCATAGAAGTTGTCAAACTGGGGTTGATGAAAATGCTAATACTCTTTTGATCACGTCGGCGGGTATGCGGTAGAAATCACGTCCCTGCTGAATCTTCCGTCGGTTCCTGGTCCCGAGTATTTTGAGGCTGGATGGAAAAAAGTTACGAATGCGTCGAAATAATTTGCCTCGGTTACTTGAGTGCGACCCGAAGGTATCCGCGTCCTTGTGACAGTTGTTTTGAGTTCGCCGTATCCCTCAAACAGTATGCACGAGGGAGGAAGAATGTAAGGTGGAGGGAAAAGCGGTATCGGCACGGTCCATCCTGCAAAGAGAGTGTTGCCGTGCACTTGCACTTGAAACTGGTCCTTGTTTACTAATTGGCAATTTTGACCAGCGGGCGTGCCAGCATAAACTCCCTTCCGAAACTCAAGCGCGTCAGGATTATCTGTCACGTGAACCACTGGCACGTACCTGTAGCCCATCGGCGTATTAAGCCATAAGGAAACTGTTAGCCAATCCTCGGCTCCCCATGAAGACTGCTTGTCGCAGTGCCACACGTGAATCATCATGTCAGGTAAATTGAAGTGTTCAGGCGGATGGATAACAGCGGATGCGCTGCTACCGCACATGCTGCCTATGTCTTTCAGGGGATCTTTGGCTATGATTCTCTTGGCATTTAATATCTTGTTCAAAACATCTTTTTCCGTTATGGCTCCCAGCTTGTGTTCCTCTATGTGAATGCTCCATTTGGTA
>CAYGYP010000400.1:0-2561 GCA_964354115.1 uncultured Candidatus Bathyarchaeia archaeon
TCAGAACAAGCCAGAGCCTTTACTTTCGAATAATCGCTTCCCCACTTAATAATTTCATCCTGACTGTAAGTCCTGTGAGACCTGCCTGTGGATAAATAATATATAGATTCCAGTAAGTTGGTTTTACCATTACCATTATTGCCCAGGATAAGAATGGTATTTTTATCAAAATTTAAATTGGCGTGGCTGTAATTACGGTAATTTTTTAATTCTAATTTTTTTAAATACATTATGCATTATGCTGTCATAAATTCTTTAAAAATTTATGTTTTCTTCTTCTTTAATCTCTCCGGCAGCACAATTATTAACCAGTAAACCAAACCAACCATAACCGCTCCTCCTATGATATTTCCAATGGTAACAGGCAGAAGGTTGCCCAGAAAGCCCATAACATTTAGTCGGTCAAGGGATGCATTCGGAGCCATTTGCATCACCTGGCTGATAACACCGCCATTCTGCTTTAGTGAAATTCCCATAGGAATAAAATACATATTGGCAATACTATGTTCAAAACCGGAGGCCACAAAGGCTGTTATTGGAAAGATAATAGCGGCAATCTTGCTTACGACACTCCTGGCACTGAAACACAGCCATACAGCCAGGCAAACCAACGCATTACATAAAATACCTCTGGAGAAAGCCTCAAGAAAAGTCAGATTTACCTTATCCGCCGCAATCAGAACCATTTTTGCTCCAAGCATATAATCTTTCATTTTCCAGAGGTTGGTAAAAAACATAAGAAAAACTAGAGATAGAGAGCCTATAAAATTACCAAGATAACTTACACCCCAGTTTTTCAGCAGCTGCTTGTATGTTACCGTTCCTGACGCAAAACCCATCATAAGAAGGTTATTTCCGGTAAAAAGCTCTGCTCCGGCAACTACTACCAGTATAAGTCCTAAAGAAAATGCAATCCCTCCAAGTGTTTTGGTCAAACCTACACTCAAATTGGAGTCAAAAATTACCAGAGTGTAAAATTCAGCACCGAGCGCAATAAAAGCTCCCGCTAGAATAGAAAGCATAAACAGGCTTAAGAAACAAAGTTTTGTCTTGGCTGTGCATGCCGTCTCCACTCTTTTTGCCATATCGGCGGGCGAATAATCATCAAAACTAAACTTTTGATCGGCCACTATTATTTCCTCCTATTATAAATTTTAATTACTAATCTGCGGAATTCTCTCCATTCCATAATTGGAAGGAAATACTCCGGTAGGACATATATCCATACATTCTATACAGTTTTCACAATATTTAAAATAAGCAGAATCAGGAATAAACACAACTTTTTTATTTATTCCTCTTCCCACAAACTTGGTTATTTTTTGGGAATGGTTAGTTTTAGAGAACATTATTCATATATCAGTACTTTTACCCCTAAAGGAAGCATCTCATACAGCCATTTTGCTTCTTCAAACTTTAATCTTATACAGCCGTGGCTGGCCGGACTTCCAAGTTTTTCATATTCCTCTATTATCATTTCATCATTTTCATCAAAAGGAACGCTGTGAAAAAGATATTCATTATAAAACCTTATCCAGTAATAAGCCCCCATATTATATTTTGATACCCATGAATATTCGATTTTTTCATAAGTCTTAAACTCACCTATGGGAGTTGACTTCTCTTCAGTTCCCCCCGAGCATATCATTTCTTTTATCTGGTTATCTTTATAATATACAAAGACTCTTTGCCTGGAGAGATCTACTTCGATTCTAAAATCATCACTGTTGCTAAAATCAATATTCTGGTCTTCGTTCTGGCCGGGGCTATTATTTTCATCTTTTACTTCTTCGCTGTCTGCTGATCCCTGTTTCTCTCCAGTTTCTTCTTTAAAGGTATCTTTGTCTTCTCCTACCTCTTCCACTAAAGTATTCATACTACTATCTTCTTCAGAAATGCTTACTTCTTCAACTCTTTCAGTTTCTAATTGTGTTTGCACAGCTTCTAAAACATCTTCCAGCAATATAATTATCCTGCCGGTAGAGATTAAAGCAAAGAAAACAGAAATTATAATTATTATGCTTATCCAATTTGTTAGAAATTTAAACAACTGTTCCTCATCTATTTATATAAAAAAACATTAAAAATTATTATTATAGCCCTTAAATAATATCAAAATAAAATATCATCGTAAACATTTCCACGATTCGAATTTTTTTAATCTCTTTGGTTATTCTAACTTTACAAATTTTAGTATAAAATGTTTCCAATGGAGTGGGCCAACTCCGAAGTTAAAACAACTAAAGGTTTTAGTGACAGAAAAAAAGTCAGGAAAAACTACTAATTTGCCTGGTAGAGTTATTTCAATTGTAAATCAAAAAGGCGGTGTAGGAAAGAGTACTACTGCAATAAACTTATCCGCATATTTAAGTCACTTTGGATATAGAACCCTCCTGATTGACCTGGATCCCCAGGGAAATTCCACAAGTGGACTGGGTATCTACCTTAAAGACAATAATGACACCATTTATGATATTCTTATTAATTATTATGAACCCAATACCGTGATAAGATCGACTCAATATGAATATCTAAATATTTTACCTTCCTCAACAAGATTG
>CAYGYP010000401.1:0-2559 GCA_964354115.1 uncultured Candidatus Bathyarchaeia archaeon
GTAGTGTCTTGTCGTGAAATAGACGAGCAGTGCAGTCTCGGTTCCTATAGCTTTGAAGCCATGCCAGTAATGGCCTGGGATTCTTACTATTTGCAAATCGTCGTCTGCGCTTATTATTTCGGTCAGTTCTCTTGTTTTTTCGTCGTAGGCGCAGATTTTCAGCGCGCCCTGAAGCACCGTGAAATAGTCTGTCTGTCCTCTCTTGTGCCTGTGCCATGCCCTGACAGTACCGGGGTAGGTCATTGAGAAGTTGGCTTGCACCGGTTTGTCTGTGCCAAACAGTTCTTTCCAGTCAGTGCGTAGTATTTCTGTGAATGTTCCTCTTTCGTCATTGTTTCTTTTTAACTGTTTAATGATGATATCTTTCAGCATGATTTTCACTTCACAACTCTATGTATGTTCTTTCTCCAAGTATGAATTTTCTTCCATGCGGAGTAGTCCTGCTGATGGCTATTTGTGAGTGTGACGCAATTATGCTGTCCGTTATTCTTTCTTTCGTGCTGACTGTGCAGTTGTCCATTATTATCGAGTTTTCTATTTCGCCTTGGGTTATCGTGCAGTTGTTGCCTATGCTCGTGTAAGGACCTATGTAGACGTTTGTTTCTATCGTCGTGTTTTCGCCTATTATTGTTGGGCCTCTTACAAGAGCATCTTTTTTTACCGTTGAGTTTTTGCCTATAGTGACTCGCCCCTGAATTGATCCGTGGTCTTCTGTCTTGCCGCTGACTGTAGGTTCAAGTTCGTCCAGTACCAGTCTGTTGGCTTCAAGTATGTCTTCGGGGGTTCCAGTGTCTTTCCACCAGCCTTGCACGATTTGGTAGTCGACCTTGCATTTGCTTTCAAGGAGAAGCTGGATGGCTTCTGTGATTTCCAGCTCTCCTCTCCCAGATGGTTTTAGCTTTTCTATCATTTTGAAGATTGTCGGTTTGAAAAAGTATATACCTGTCAACGCAAGGTTGCTGGCTGGGTTTTTGGGTTTTTCCGTTAAGCGTACGAGCAGGTTTTTGCCGTCTATTTCAGCTACGCCGAAGCGTTCAGGGTTTTTCACTGGGCTTAGCAGGATCATTGCGTCGCAGTCTGATTTCCGGAATTTTTGGGCGAAGGTTTTGATTCCGCCTTTGATCAGATTGTCGCCCAGGTAAACGATGAAGGGCTCGTTCTTGACGAAGCTTTTGCACAGATATACTGCGTCAGCTATTCCTTTCGGCTCCTTTTGTTGTACGTAAGTGATTCTTACCCCGAATCTTCTGCCGTTTCCGTAGTGCTCTATTGCTTTTTCCGGAAAAATGTTTCCCAGAGTGATGGCTATATCGATTACGCCTGAGTTTTTGAGGTCTTCGAGCACGTATTGGCTGCTGGGCTTGTTGGCGATAGGAATGAGCTGTTTTGGGCCAGTGTGCGTTAGCGGGCGCAGTTTGGTGCCGTAGCCGCCGTGGAGGATTATGCCTTTCATGCTTGAACCTCTCTTGATTGGGTACTTTAGTTTTTTGTTTCTTCCTATTCTTTGCACTCTGCCGTGGCTTTTAACCGTGTCAGCAATGTTCGCTGTGATGGTCACGGGATCTGGTCCCTATTGCGCGCGCGCTTTTTCCTCATTTCCCATCACGTAGGATGACATGTGATACGGGTAGACCATCATTGGTATCCTATCCATCAAGGGATAATCCCCCCGGGATATAGTGTAGGAGTATAGGATTGGTATCGGAAAACGGATACAAGGAGGATATTGGGAAGGAAGTGTGGACGGCGAATTCAGCTTGATTCTGTTGAGAGTTGAGCTTGTTTTGGTCAGCTGCGTGTTAGGGCGCTAATAGGCGCGTGAATGCCAGGCACATACACCTACAATTCCAGTACAACAATCTCAATAACAGCTTACAATAAGGCTGGCTATAAATTCAGTTACTGGTCACTTGACGGTGTAGACGTAGGCGCTAATAATCCTTTCAGTTTTACTATGAACTCAAATCATGTCATATAAGCATTGTATTCAAAGAGGTAGCGCGTGCTGGTGTTTCTCGATAAGTTGGAGTTGTCGGCTCTTTTAGAAACAGCCACTTTGAGATGCTTGTGTTTCTGTTTTTGTGTTCTTCAGTTGCACACTAATGTTTATGAATTGGCTTCAAAGACTTGAGGAAGAGAGAACGCGCGCGCTAGAGGGGATTAGTATGAAAAAACATTGTACCAGTTTGAGGAAGATTTCCATCTCAATCCTGATCATCTTCTTTTTTGTCACCATAGCAGCCGCGATCTTTCAAGACCGCCCACTCGGTCTTGTCTCGGCAAGTGACACGACATCTTGGCTCCGCCAATATACTATTTACGATTCGCAACATTCACTCACACCACAACAGTATGCCAATTGTATCGACGCCTTCCAAACCTCCTACGATGCGAGTTCAACCCTCATAAATCAGATTCATGCTATCGAACCGACCTTCATTGGGTTAGTCTATCGAAACGTTCTCAAAATTACCAAGTCAGCAAGTTCTGAATGGACAGAGTTCGCAGCGAAAAACTATATTCTGAAAGATGCGGCTGGCAACTACCCTTATGAAACAA
>CAYGYP010000402.1:0-2552 GCA_964354115.1 uncultured Candidatus Bathyarchaeia archaeon
AAACCTTCCTCGATTCTGACCTTACACTTGCCGCAGGTGGCCTGTCCCCCACACAGGCTCTCCAATTCGACCCCGAGCTTTCGCGACGCGTCTACGATCGTCGTTCCGTCCGCGACGCGTCCCCTGCTCCCTGAGGGCTGGAAGATGACCAGATGCTCTTCGTTCTTCTTCTTGCCCATGACTACCTTTCCTCTTCAGTCAGCTCTCTCGTCTGGCATCGTCATTCACCCCTCGTCCGTTCCCTCGAAATGGATCGCGACATCTCTCGGCAGTGCTAGGTCGAGTTCCACCTCCGCGGCCTTGAGAATGTCCTTCTTCCTCTCCGCGCTCGCCATCTGCTTACTCCTGCTTCGCGAAGTGAGGACAGTGGGCGGCTCCCCTTCGTGTCCGGGCCAGGTAGGTTCACGTGAACCCTTCACCACCCGTGCAGCATTGACCACACTCATGCCTACCGAACTCTAACCAGCCGCCCGACCAGCACAGCGAGAAGGG
The DNA here is from genome assembly GCA_964354115.1 of uncultured Candidatus Bathyarchaeia archaeon. Lineage (GTDB taxonomy): Archaea > Thermoproteota > Bathyarchaeia > Bathyarchaeales > Bathycorpusculaceae > DASPTR01. The sequence goes on from CAYGYP010000402.1 coordinate 493, forward strand.
TGATGGGGATCAGGGTGTATCCAGCCAGGGCCCAACTGCCCGAAACTTGCACGATGTGCGCAAACGTCACCGGGCCCACCAGATAGCCGAGGTTTTGAAGCGTGACCACGCCGCCCATGCCCATGCCTGCCAGCTCCGGTCTCTCCATCACCTCGGGGACCGAGGCGAAGATCATGGTAGGGAGCGCCCCGGCTACGAATCCGATAACCATCAGCAGAAGCGTGATGGGAACTCCTGTTAACTGGTAGGGCAGGAGCCAAAGAACTGCCAGTATGAGCAGAGCGACCGTGTAGACCTTCTTGCGAGAGCCAATCCTGTCCGAGAGCAGTCCGATCAATGGACAACCCACGATGCCCGCCAAGGAGGACAGGCTCACGATCAGGTTCGCCTGGGCTAGAGAGTACCCTCGAACAGTATGCAGATAGGTGGGCATGTTGTTGATGAACGTGGGGAAAACCATGGTAAAGCAGAAGAACATCACACCAAGAAGCCACACGTTCCGGTTCGCCAAAGCGGTTCTCAGAGTGGGGAGCAGACGCTCACCAGACCCTTGCCCTGCGCCGTCCTCAACTTGATTGGCTGGCGCCGAGGCCAACCTCTTGGGGAGCCTCACTAGGGCCCAGAACACCAGGAAGGCAAACACCGCGAAGAGGCATCCGAACCACCACACGGCCTGCCAGCCGAACGCTGATTCCAGGGCTGGGGCGGCGTTGAAGACAATCATCATGCCCACGGGCACCCAGGTGGCGAAGACCCCCATGGGCACTCCTCTCTCCTCGGGACTGAAGCACATAGAGACAATGGCGGGGCCAACCACCATCATGAAGACGAAGCTAAGGCCCTCCACAATTCGGCTGGCGAGCAGCGCCGACGACCCACCACTGAGCGCTCCCAGTCCTGACCCCACTACCGCCGCTCCCAAGGCGAGCAGACCAGCCTGCTTCGGACCAATCCTGTGCACGATGATCCCCGCTACGATGGCCAGCAGGAACGCACTCACCGAGAAGACAGACATCAACAGATTGGCCATGGTCAGATCAAGGCCAAAGACCTGCATCAACACGGGCATGACTGGAGGGACTTTGTATTGGTTTATGGACACCGCGATTGCCGCGACAAAAAGCGCGGCCATGACTACCCATCTATACCGTTTGGACATCAGGCCTTCCTGCATTCGCTTTGGCAGTCTCTACGCTACCTGTAGGCTTGGACTCCGACGTGTCTGGACCAGTCGCCAAAAGGCTCAGGACTGCTCGACAGTCCACCAACTCCGCGGAAGACATGTCGGCTTCCAGCTCGATGCCTTTCAGGACCTTCATGCTGACGTCTCCGACATGGGCACCAGGCAGATCGGACTGCCCCTAGGCGAGCACGCCCTCCGCCGCGCCTCAACTGGGCTCTCACAACGAAGTGGTCGACGCGGGGTACTGGAGCAGATCGGGACAGGCACTGCGGAAGCAAATGTGGTGAGGGTTCCCGATACGAGCGTCAGTCCCATACCCTTGCTCTTGCCTGGCCCCACATCGCGGCTGGAGTAGATCACGCGAGAAGGGGAGGCCGCACACCCAATGCCGCATGTCGCCTATCCCCTTTCTCTCGAGGGTCCTTAGAGCCTGGCTCCGGCGTGGTTCCTGGCTCTCCGGCCTAGGGCTCTTGTTCAGTCGTGGGCTGGGCCAGAGATGCGGGACAGCGCCGGACTCTCACCGGCTTCTTCCTTCTGACCTGTTATCGAGTCCGATGCCCAGCCGCTGCCGCTGCTACGCGATTCTTTGGCGGAAGGTGCACAAAGTGACGATAGCCAGAATATCAGCCACGAGCATACAGCACGTACCTAGACTTGTCAAGGGGTGTTCGGACTCGTCGGCAAGGAACACACAAAACGCGAGAAGCAGCCGGCTATGTCTCGACCGAGCGGCTGCCCCATGCGAGAACCTGGCGACGAGGCGTTCGTGCCACTTGACTTCAACGCTCGACTCAGGTATAATGGTGAGGGACAAAGCAATACCTCTCCGAGTCATGTCGCCTAAGGCCTGCGGTGGCTACGGGACATGACCGACAGG
>CAYGYP010000403.1:0-2545 GCA_964354115.1 uncultured Candidatus Bathyarchaeia archaeon
GATCCAGAGGAGGTGATCAGTAGATTCAAGGAAGCTATCGTTAAGACTAGTCTAGGTGTGTTTAAGAACGCTCAAGATGTCGGAATTCCAAACACGAATGGAGGAAGAGGAAAGAGTATCGCTGCAGCGCTTGCGCTATTCGGCAACCCCTCTCTGGAATTGGAGATCTTTGGCGAAAGGAGCGTGCCTGCCAATGCACTGCCTCTTGCTTCAAACCTGGTTGATAAGATCAATTTCTCAATCGACAGAGATCAGCATGAGCTTTTCATCGACGCTCTAGTACGCACCAGCAGCGGATCCGGCCGCGCTGTGATCAAGCAGACTCACACAAATGTAGTATTGGTGGAAACTCAAGACAGAGTGCTCTATGAGCTGGCGGATCGACCAGCTGAGAAAGCAGTCTCAGACCAGCTGAAGGAATGCTACAAGAACCTCGACTTACGCGATCTCGTGGGCCTAGTTCGTGATATGCCAGAGCAAGCTGAGGAAATCACGAGGAAATGCATCAAAATGAATTCAGAGTTGTCAGATATCGGCATGAGCAAGCCAACTGGTATGGGAGTGGGGCACGCGCTGTATGAATACTCTGAGACGACTAATGAAATCGCGACGTACATGGCCGCAAGGACTGCTGCCGCGACGGATGCAAGAATGTTCGGAATACTCAAACCTGCAATGAGCATAGCCGGCTCAGGTAACCAAGGGATAGCGGCAACGATGCCGATCATCGCCTATGCCGAGAAAAAAGATGTCGACGAAAGGCTGCTAGTTCAGAGTGTTCTCTTGTCATGTTTGCTAACCATTTGGGTTGCATATCATTCAAAGCGACTGAGCGCAACATGTGGTTGCGCCGGGAAATCAGGCGTTGGCGCATCCGGCGGACTTGCATACCTTATGTCAAATGGAGACATCGAATGTTGCGAAAGGAGCATACGGAATTTCATAGCTACCATGACCGGTGTCATCTGTGGGGGCGCCAACTACGGTTGTGCTCTTTGTGCCGCCGAGATTACGCACTGTGCTTTTCAAGGCTCCTTGTTGGCGATTGAGGGCGTGGAGCCACCTCAGACGAGCGGCATACTCGGTCGTACGGTGAAGGAAAGCGTCGAGAACGTGTCGAAAGTCGTCGATGGCATGATGATTATGAATGAAAGAATATTGGACATATTGAGATCGAAATCCAGTTGATTCGGTATGCTGACAACTGTTCTTCCTGCTCATGAATCATCTTTCTCTTTTCATCATCCTTCTCGCTCATTGAGGTCTGCCTTATGCGTTTCTGTTCATTCGCACATATTTAAATATGTGATGTGGTGACTCTTCATGAGTTTTCAAGAAAGTGGACTAGGCAGGAAAGCGGCACGGAATGAAGCAAATAGTTCTCATGAAGACAAACCTGAGACACTTCATTAATGAGTTGGGCAAGGAATTCAGGGTTGTTGGACCTAAGAGGAAGAAATCTGAGCACATATTCAGCGACATAAGTGATGCTCAAGATCTGGATCTCAACTATCTGACCACTATCCTCCCACCAAAGAAACTATTCATTCCAACTAGAGAGAGCCTACTCGAATTTGATCGTTGGGGGGCACCCAACCCCGTACCGATAGAAGAGCAGAAGCTACTTCTATTTGGAGTGCATTCATGTGATCTATCGGGCCTCCTGTTGCTAGATCGGGTCTACAACGAAGACTTCCCATACCCCAGGTACATTGAGCGCAGACAAAACTCAACAATAGTTGCAATGGCTTGCACTGACCCTGGAGACACGTGTTTCTGCTACTCGATGGGAACCGGGCCTGAACCCAAGGGAGGTTTCGATCTTCTACTGACTGATCTAGGAGATCGATTCTTTGTAGAGACTGGAACGATTGAAGGAGAGGGATTATTGAAGATGATGAAGCGCACAGAGGCCAGTCGCTCGGATCTCGAGTTGAAAGAGAAGCTGATCACTGAAGCAAAGCAGAAGTTCAAGAGAAAGGTGAACACTGAGGGACTGGCTGAGACCGTTACCAAAAGCCTTGACCATCCGATCTGGAAACAGCTTGCTGAGATATGCTTAGCCTGCGCTCAATGCGTCATGTCGTGCCCAACCTGCTTCTGCTTTGACATACGGGATCAATGGGGCAGCACTCCAGGAAAAACCATTAGACGTATTGAATGGGACGCATGCATTCTCTTAGAGTTCGCAGAAGTGGCATTGGGAGGAAGCTTCAGGAAAGATCGAGGAGCGAGGCTGAGACAATTCGTAGGTCACAACTTGAGCTGGGGCGGAGCTTCTCAATACGAGACATTCAACGGCCAGCACAAATGTGTGGGCTGTGGCAGATGTATACGCATTTGTCCGGTCGGAATTGACATAACTGAAATCGCAAAGCAACTAAGGGGATAGAATTGGCGATTCCACTGTACCGAGAAACGCCGAGGAAAAATCTGTGGAAGACGAGAACTGCGCCACGCGTTTTGCCAATTAGGATTGCCAAGAGCAGATTAGAGTTGCGGTAGTCAGTTCACAGTGGTATAGGAACTGGACTGGACGAAACCG
>CAYGYP010000404.1:0-2532 GCA_964354115.1 uncultured Candidatus Bathyarchaeia archaeon
GTGGCCTTGGAGATGGGCGACCGCGGATTGCCCGTGGTGGTCGTCAATCCCACCAGCGTCTACGGTCCCGGACAGACCACTCACCTGACGGGGGCACTGGCCCGTTTCCTGCGAGGGGAACTACCTGTGGTGGTGGACACGAGGATGAACTTCGTCTATATCGACGACGTGGTCGACGGACACCTTTCCGCCATGGAAACGGGAGAGGTCGGACGGAGGTACATCCTCGGCGGCGAGAATGGTTCGCTCGCGGAGTTCCTGAGGCTGGGGGCAGAGATCGCCGGGCTGCATAGGAGGCCTCGCATGGTCCCGGCACTGCTGGTCAGGGCCTCGGCTCGGGTTCTGGATACAGTGGCCTCTGTCTCGCGCAGACCACCGTGGGTATCCGTGGACGAGGCCAGGACGGCGTCGCATAGTTTCATCTTCGACACGAGCAGAGCGCGAAAGGAACTGGGTCTGGAGTGGACTCCGTTACGAATAGGCCTGGAGAGAACCGTGAGCTGGTTGCGGCAGGAGGGACTCCCAGGGCCCGCTCGTGCGTAGCCAGCTGGCTGGATTGGCGATTGGTGGTCGAGTGAAAGAATCTGGAGGCAGGGGATGAGCGCTGACAGGGATTGGAGCCGTCTGACGAGCCTGACAAAGGCCGCGGGTTGAGCGGCCAAGAGGGGCCCTGAGGCCCTGGCGCAGGTCGTGCGCCCCTTGGCAGAGATATTCCGTCCTGAGGACTATCCAGACCTGTTAGTGGGTCTGGAGACCGGCGACGACGCGGCCATCTACAGGGTCAGCGACGAGCTAGCTGTCATCCTCACCACGGACTTCTTCCCACCCGTCGTAGATGACGCTTACGAGTACGGTGCCATCGCTGCCGTCAACGCCATGAGCGACGTCTACGCCATGGGTGGCGAGGTGGTCGTGGCCCTCAATATCTGCGGGTTTCCTCCTGCCATGCCTGTGGAGATCGTATCCGAGATCCTGCGTGGGGGCGCTGAGAAGGTGGCTGAAGCGGGTGGAGTGATTGCCGGCGGGCACACCCTGGATGACGAGGAGCCGAAGTACGGCTTGGCGGTCATGGGCTTTGCTCATCCGGACGAGATTGCCACCAAGGTGGGAGCACAACCGGGCGACGTGTTGTTCCTGACCAAAAGTCTCGGTGTGGGCATTATCACCACGGCGGCCAAAGGGGGAGTGGCTGAGGAGGCTCACCTGCGAGGCGCTGTGGAGCAGATGTTGGCCCTCAACCGCAAGGCTGCCCAACTGATGAAACAGGTGGAGGTCCACGCCGTCACGGACATCACCGGCTTTGCGCTCGTCGGTCACTCCTATGAAGTAGCGCAACTGAGTGCGGTTACCCTGAGGTTTCACCTCGACCGACTACCTTTCCTCGATGGTGCAAAGCAGTATGCCGGTCAGTGGCTATTCCCAGGAGGAGCGTCGTGCAACAAGGACGCCTACCACCCCCATGTAACTTTTGCCGCTGGAGTAGGGGACGAGATGCAGATGCTGCTGTGCACGCCGGAGACCTCGGGTGGCCTGCTCATCTGCGTGGCTCCAAATGACGCCGAGAGGCTGGCCGATCTCTTCGCCAGAGAGGACCAGCCCTACTGGGTCGTGGGTGAGGCTGTCGCGGGGCCGGCAGGCATCGAGGTGGTCTAGCCTGTCGTCAAGGTACTGTCCCGCATCGGACGTGGAAGGGGAACAGGCTCCGCCTGCCAGCTAGCCCCAAGTTAGCACTCGGGAGGTCAGCAGATGCGCGTGGGCGTTCTTGCCGCCCTCAAAGAGGAGATCGACCCTCTGCTTCAGTCCCTGGAGGACGTGGAGACCTCCAAGTGGGGCAGGCGCATCATTCATCAGGGCAAGATGGGCGACTGCCAGGTTGTGGCCGTGGCCAGTGGTGTGGGCAAGGTCAAGGCGGCGGCCTGCACGCAGTATCTCATAGGTCAATTCTCCATTGAAGCCCTGATCTGCACTGGTGTGGCAGGAGCTGTCAACCCACGGCTCCATGCCGGTGACGTCGTCATCTCCCGGAGAACCTTGCAGCACGACTTCGACCCAGGCGACCCCGAACTCCTGAAGAAGTTCAGGAGGCACTGGCTCCAGGCAGATTCCTGTCTAGCCAAGCTCGCTCTGAGCGCGGCGAAGGAACTGAATCTCGCTAACCGTTGTCGGCCCGGCAAGGTGCTTACCGGCGACCAGGCCATCGTCAGTCAAGACAGGCGGCAGTGGCTGTGGCAGACCTTCCGCGCCGACTGCGTGGACATGGAAAGTGCAGCGGTGGCGCAGGTTTGCCAGATGAACGAAGTGCCGTGGGTAATCGTGCGGGCGATATCTGATTCGGCTGAAGAGGACAGCATCGCCGAGTTCAGAGGCAATCTAAGAGAGGCGGCGAGCCTGGCGGCGTCTGTCGCCGCGGGCATAACGAGGTCCATCAAGACAAGGTGACCAGGGGTGTCCCCTTGTCCACGGCGTCGCCTGGAGCAACAAAGGTCGCCTTGACTGTCGCGTCTCGCGGCGCGCGGAGCTCATTCTCCATCT
>CAYGYP010000405.1:0-2526 GCA_964354115.1 uncultured Candidatus Bathyarchaeia archaeon
GGGGTTGTCGTGGAGTAATTATTGTGATGCGTGTTTTATGAATGAATTCTGCACTTTTTGGGTGTGTGGTGACGGATTGGCTTTGGAATGGGTTGGATTGGCTAAAGGGCAGATAGAAACGCTTTTACGCATTGGGGTTGCCATTTTTTTACAAAAAAGTAGGGGTTGTTGTTTTTGTTTCGCTGTGCCAAGGGGAGTTATGGCGGTATAGTTTCCATCGTGATTATGACGTCGTCGATCCATAGGTTTTCGTCGCTGTCGTCGGGACTGGAGCTGAATCTGATGCGGAAGTTGGATGTGAAATATTGAGGGTCAGTAATTACGTGCGTGTAGTGTCGCCAAGTGTCTTCGGGGTCGGTGCCCAGATCAGTTATAAAATCATAGGCGCTTCCATCGTAGTAGTAAAGTTGCAGATCAGCATCCTCAAGATCATCAAGGCGGTACCAGAAGTCCACAGTTATGGCTGTTGCACTTCCTGCATTTAGTGGGTCACAGTCGAAGTTGCCTTCTTGCCCGTCTATGGATTTGGCTGCATAGCTGCCTCCGTGTTTTTGGTCTGGACTTAGCAGCCAATTACTGGATGTTGCATCCCAGTTGTCATCCCAAGTTTCAAATCCGTCGCTGAATATTGGCGATGCGGGTTTGCCGGCAATGATCACGTCGTCTATCCACGCGTTTTCGTTGTCTTCGGGACTGGAGGTGAAGCGAAGGCGGAAATTAGATTTGAAGTACTGCGAGTCTGTCACTTCATGAACATAATGGAGCCATTGGTCCTCGGTGCCAGATCCCAGATTAGCTATCCAATCGTAGTTGCCTCCATCGTAGTAATGCAGTTGTAAGTCGCTGCCATCGTCTTCAAGGTCGTCGTCCATATACCAGAAGCCAATGTATATGGCGCTGTAGCCGCGGGTGTCGCGGGTATCGCTGTAGAAGTAGCCTTCGTCATTGTTTCTGGTTGACGCAGAATATGATCCGCCGTGTCGGGTTGTGCTCCGATACCAATCAGACACCGGGTTGTCCCAGTTCACGTCCCAGTCGGAGTTCTCGAATCCATCGCTAAGAAAAGCTGAGGTAATCCTGTAGATTTGGACGTCGTCTATCCACGCGTTTTCGCTGCTATCGTCTGGAGTTGAACGGAAGTAAAGGTGAAAATTGGATTTAAAGTACTGTGGATCCGTCGTTAAGTCGATGTAATGGAGCCAAGTATCCTCACTGGCCCATACCAGATTTGCGACGAAGTCATAACCGCTTCCGTCATAGTAGTAAATTTGCAGGTCGTCGTCCTCAAGATCGTCTTCACGATACCAGAAATCAATGCATACTGCGACTGCCCCTGTGGTATCTACAGGGTCGCTTTGGAAGTAGCCTTCTTGTCCGTCGCTGGATTTTGCGGAGTATCTGCCACCATGGTGTTGGTCTGGACTCAGATACCATGAGCCGCTAGATGCGTCCCATGTGTTCCAGTTTGTGAATCCGTCGCTTAGTAGTGTTGTTGTGGTTGTTACGCCGATTGTGGCTGCGTTGTTTGATTCGGCGCTGTTGTCAAGTGTGTCTGTGGCTACTATGTCAACGTAGTAGGTTCCGCCGCTCATTGAGGCGCTGTCCCATGTGCCTGTGTATGTTCCTGTGCCTGTTAAGGGTACGGTTGCGACGTTGGTTTCGTCTGGTCTCTGTATTTGGGCTACTACACTCTGCACTCCTGAGAGATCGGTCACTGCCGCGGTGATTTCGAAGTCTGTTCCGATGTGGCCGTGGCTTGGGTTAACGGTTACGCTTCCTATTGTTGGACCTGCCACGTCGGAGAATACGGCTGATATTATTTTGTTTCCGTTCGTGATTATTGTTGTTGGGGTGGTGCTGCCTGTTAGATCCCCGCTCCAGCTTTCGAATGCGTAACCTGCTTCGGGTGTAGCTGTTAGTGTCACTTCAGTTCCGTAGGCATAGGATGATTGGTCTGGATCCTTTGTCACGGAACCTCCTGTGGAGGGGTTCACGGTTAGGGTTACGGAGCTGGGTATTGCTGCTCCTTGTGGGTTGGTGCTTTCAGTGAATGTGCCGTCTGTTGCGACTACTTTGACTTTGATTGGTTCGCCTGCTGTGACTGGATAATTAGTAATTATTGTTGCGGTTTTTCCTTGTTCCAGCGGGTTGTTGTCTATGCTAAGAATGGTTTTTAGTTCGTCGTTGACGTAGATGCTGCTGTCGGTTTTGAATTCTACGGTTCTTTGGCCTACGTTTTGTACGTAGACGACGAGGTTGCCGTTGTCTGTTGCTATGCTCTGAACTTGCACTGCCACGCCGACTTTTTGGGTTGTGAAGCTTAAGTATCCCATGATCCATGCGTAGGCGACGAGTGAAGCAGCCACAGCAATCGCTATCATAAGTAACACTGAAATCACCGGCGAAATAGCCTTGGCACTCTTACGTAGTCTTCTCTTGAGATGCAGCTTTTTTCTCCCTTCTCTGTTTAAAACTTCAATAGCTTATTTTTAGGAACAGCTTTAAAAACATATATGGAACAAAGCT
>CAYGYP010000406.1:0-2523 GCA_964354115.1 uncultured Candidatus Bathyarchaeia archaeon
AAGCGACAGGTGCGTGTCCGGCATTTTGGGCTGGATTGCTTCGGACGGCAATTATATTTCATTGGGGAAATTGAAAGAGTCCGATGGCGAAGTCGGCTTGGTTCTGGAAAAGACCTGCTTTTATGCAGAATCCGGCGGACAGGTTGGTGACATCGGCACGATTAGAAGCCGGGACGGACAGTTCGTCGTGGAAAACACGGGAAAAATTGGCGATTGCATTGTCCACCGCGGCAAAATTACCTCCGGCACGCTTGCAGCAAATGAGCAAGTTGAGGCAATAGTGGATAACGACCGACAGGCCACTATGAAAAATCATACCGCCACACATCTTCTTCAATGGGCACTGCAGCAAACGCTCGGCAAATCGGTCGCTCAGCAGGGTAGTCTCGTCTGTTCGGAATACCTGAGGTTCGATTTTACCTGGCCGAAGGTCCTGACGGATGAACAGATAAAAAAAGTCGAGCATTTGGTCAGGGGGAAAATCGCTGCAGATTTGCCGGTGACCAAAGCTGTCCTGCCCAAGGAACAGGCGCAAAAGCTCGGCGCAATGGCGCTGTTCGGCGAAAAATACGGCAGCGAAGTCCGGGTGGTCGCTATCGGCGCGGATGACGAGACCCATCTCTCCGAAGCTTTCAGTAAGGAGTTCTGCGGCGGAACCCACGTTGACCGGCTCGGCACTATCGGCGGTTTTAAGATAATCAAGGAAGAAAGTATCTCAGCAGGTGTTAGGAGGATAACGGCATTGACAGGCGAAAAACTGAACGAATTTTTTGAAAAGCGAAGTGAAATTGTCGACCAGTTATGTGAAGCTCTGAATACTTCAAGTGAAGACCTTATTAATAAGGTCAAAAAACTGATGGAGGAAAACAAAAAGCTCACAAAGCAGCTCAAATCAGCGTCAAAACAGACCGGCGTTGATATTATGGTCGAGGCAAAGCAGCTTCTCGATAAATGTGAGAAAATCGGAGTAGTTTCGGTAATCATCGGCCGGCTCTCTGCCGCTTCGGCTGAGCAGGGCCGCGAGGCGGTCGATATGCTCAAAAAGAAGGCAAAGTCCGCCGTTATAGTTCTCGGCTTTGCCGAAGATGGCAATGCGACTTTGCTCGCAGGCGTTACCGATGACCTTGTTAAGAAAGGTCTTAAAGCCGGCGATTTGGTAAGGGAAATTGCTCCTTTGATTGACGGTGGCGGCGGAGGCAGGCCGCAAATGGCGCAGGCAGGCGGAAAAAATCCCGAAAAAATAGACGAGGCCCTTGCCAAAGCCGCTGAATTAATAAGAGAAAAGCTTAGTCATTCTTAGTCGCTGCGAGACGTTGCAGGCAAGGCTGATTTAGGAGGGAAACGATTTTATGATTCGGTTCTGCTGCGAGAATTGTGGCCGCAAATTCAGCGTTCCTGAAATCCACGCTGGCAAAAAAACCAAATGCCCAAAATGCAAAAAGCTACTGTTGATTCCTGTTCTACAGGAAACATCTGACTCCACAAATCAGACCTCTTCGTTTAATTCCAAAACTAAATCTAAAGATTCCATTCTGGACCCGAACCTTTTTGATATACCGCAGGAGGGCAAGACGGCCGCCGCTAAAGGCAGCGTATCCGATAAAGCTTTGGATGACCTGCGGAAACTTCAGGCAGACAAGGTCGAATCTGAACCTGCGCCGGAGCGCAAACTGCCGTGGCTTATCGACATATTCTTATACCCAGCCAACCTCCAAGGCATGATTTTTCTCGCCATTGCAGTTCTGGTGCCGCTGGTGCTTCAAGTAGTCGCGTTGTTTCTGTGCATATTCGGCTTATTATTTTTCCTTCTCCACGCTTTAATAGCGATGTACATCTATTGGTTCCTGGCTCAATGTGTCCGTGATAGCGCCGCCGGTGGTTTGCGGGCGCCCGAGACAATGGCCGAAACACCAGGCATTGGGGAGCTAATATGGCAGGTTCTCGAATTGTTCGCTTGTTTTGTCTTATACGCGGCCTCCGCGGGCGTGTATTTCTGGTACACGCGCAGATTTGACACCGTCTTCTGGCTGCTTGCCGGAGGCAGCGCCTTTCTATACCCGATGGCGCTTTTGGCCGTGATAATGTTTGATTCGACAAGCGGTCTAAATCCCCTCGTAATCATCCCTTCTGTATTCAGCACCTTCTTTCAATATTGCGGCCTCGTTGTCCTTATCGCCGCAATCGTCTTTCTTTATGTTCTAACGATAAAGTTTCTACCGTCGAATCCGTATACAAGAATGGCGATCTCTCCCTTCGTTCAGGCCGTTGAGTTGTATCTTGCTATGGTGGCAGCCCATATCCTCGGCAGGTTTTATTTCAAGTATCAGGAAAAACTTAACTGGGAAGTTTAAGCCGCTGGCACAGAATTATTTCTGCTGACGGATTTTTACTTGTCTCGGCGTAGGTCAAGCCGTAGCCGGATGCTTTTTGCGTGTGCATCGAGCCCCTCCGCCTCAGCTAATCGAATAATATCCTCCGCACTTTCAGCTAATTTCTTTTTATCGTATTCGATAATGCTCGTTG
>CAYGYP010000407.1:0-2523 GCA_964354115.1 uncultured Candidatus Bathyarchaeia archaeon
GGACGATACCTTCTCCAAGAACAGCCTGATTCTCAACGCCGGTTTGGGGCTCGAGATCATCCCCTGGTCGCGTCTTTCATTCGTGGTCGAGGCCAAGTATCACTATCTTTTCTCCAAGGATAAAGCGAGGTTCGGAACGAATGGCTTCAACAATCAGGGTTTCCTTGGAGTGCGCCTGGGAATCGTCTATTCCTTCGGCCCCCAGAAATCCCCGGCCCAGGAAGAAGAGGGTGTCGAGTGATTCAAGCCGTCCGAACCCACACCTTTGTCTTCCCGGCCGTCCGATTCCTCGCCTTGACGGCGATTTTGACCTTTTCCTGGTTCGGCTGTAAGAGCCCGACCAGTCCGGGTGGGGCCGGCGAAGCCGACGTTGTCATCACCAATGACTACGAGGAAGGGGAAACCGTCGATATTTATATGGATGGGGAATTTAAGTTTTCGATCGGCTTCAAGGTCACGATCGAGATCGACAACGTCTCATTGGAAGAACACAAACTGGAGGCCAGGACAACCGCAACCGGCGCCGTGATCGACCCGGAGACAATCGATGTGGTTGAGTACACTGATTACTATTGGACAGTTGACGACCCTCCGGATATCAAGGTGATCAATCAATTCGGCCAAACCCTGAAGATTTATATGGACGGAACTTATCAATTTGATCTCGTCGACGAGGAAACCCGCTGGATCATCGACGTGGCTCATGGAGAGCGGTTCCTGAAGGCGTTCAGGGCGAGTGATGGGCAGGGGGTCGCCTCCACCACGATACGCGTGGATGAGAACACGGACTATAATTGGACGATTGAATAAAGGACAAGCTGGGATGGGCAAAAACAGCACCGCGGGACCGAGGATGAAACGATGGCTGGTGACGACGGCGGCCGTATTGACCATAGTCCCGGGAAGCGGAGCCAATGATCTCATGAAGAGATTGAGCATCCGGTTCGCTCCGGGAGGAATGATGGCCCTGGGCGGCAGCTACAGCGATACGGAGAAACTCAACAAAGTGGTGAACCCCGGGGCCAGCCTGGGACTTGGGCTTCGCTATCAGATGAACGATAATTTTATCCTCGAACTCGGCTACGATTTCTGCTGGCTTTCGGTCAAGGGAGACAATCAGCCCTTCGCCTACAAGGAGAAAAATCCGGCTCTCAACCTTCAGATGCTTACGGTCAATGGGATTTTTTTCTTGATGTCGGGCTACAGTCTGGAGCCCTATCTGACTTTGGGAGCTGGGCTATACCCCTGGGAGTTTAGTCAGGTTCCCATCTGGGGAAGTCCTTGGCCGGCGCCCGCGAAGCCGGAGGAGAGCTTCTCCGACCTCAGCCCGGCCTTCAACATTGGGCTGGGTGTGGACGCCTCCTTGTCTTCTAAGCTCGCCGTATTTGCGGAGCTTAAATACCACTACATCTTCAGCCGAAATCCCGGGAAGTTCGGGACAGACGATTTCACCCAGCAGGATTTCCTGGGATTGAATATCGGATTAACGTATCGCTTCGGCGGCAGGTCTTAAGCGCCGAAGGCCAGTCAAAGTGAGACCATGGATTGCCGGGGATCGGCCGGGGGACGAAGTGTGATGAAACGCTGGCTGCTCTTTGCTTTTCTCACCTGTCTTCCAGCCCTTCTCGGTGCACAGGAGAGGGTCGAAAAGATCGAAGTCCTTGGGAACGGGAGAGTGACGAGGGAGACGATCCTCTATTATTTGTCCGTAAAAGAGGGGGATCTTTATGACGAAAGCTCATTGCGAGGCGATTTCCGGGTGCTCTGGTCCACGGGCTTCTTTTCCAACATCCGGATCGAGGCGGAGCCGGGGAAAAGCGGCAGGATCGTCAAGATCATCGTCGAGGAGAACCCGGTCATCAAGGAGATCGTTTACAAAACCGGGAAGAGGCTGAAGGAAGACGATATCGTAAACAAGCTCAAGGAAAAAAACGATTACATACTTCCTTATTCCTACTACAACCCGGCGAAGATCCAGAGCGTCAAGCAGACGATCGAGGAACTCCTCACGGAGAAGGGCTTGATGGGGGGGGAAATACGAGCTGATCTGGACAAAAAAGCGAACAACGAGCTGGGGATCATCTTCCGGATCAAGGAAGGGACCAAGATCAAGCTGGGTGAGATTGTCTTTGCCGGAAGTCCTCCCTTGTCTGATCGTGAGTTAAGGGGAGCCATGAAAGAGACCAAGCCGCACGGTTTGCTCTCCTGGGTGACCGGCAAAGATACCTTCACTCAGGAAAAAATGAACGGGGACCTGGAGAACCTGAAGAAAAAACTGCAGGAGAAAGGATATATGGAGGCGTCCGTCGGTGATCCCGTTGTCGACGAGATAACCAAGACGACGGTCCTTTTGAAGAAAATAAAGATGAAGAGGATCACCATTCCGATCCAGGCCGGCGAGCGCTACTCCGTCGGAGAGGTCAACGTGGAGGGCAGCAAGGTCGTCTCCCTTGACTATATCAAGAGCCTGATCAAGCTCACGAAGGGCGAGGTCTACAGCACCAGGGCCCGGGAGAAGGCCGT
>CAYGYP010000408.1:0-2517 GCA_964354115.1 uncultured Candidatus Bathyarchaeia archaeon
GGGTCGAGATGCCGCTTTCGCTCCGCCTTTGGCCGATGCCGGACGACCCGAAGCTCGCGGCCGTCCTCTACGGACCGATCGTCCTGGCCGGCGAGTTGCCCACGGAGGAGATGGCCGAGGATCAGGTCTTCGGGCCCTACCATGCTGATGGGAAGCCGGCGCTCGCGCCAGACCTTGTCGCCTCGACCGGGGACTTGGCCGCCTGGATCCACCCTATCCCCGGCCGGCAGCTGATCTTCCGGGCCGCCAACTCCGGCCGGCCCGATGACGTGACTCTCCAGCCTTTTTTCCGGGTTTTCGGCGCGCGGTATGCGCTCTATTGGCATTTCTACGATGACAAAGAGTAGGGCCTGTTCGGCTTGGTCATGCTCAAGGAAAGGTGATAGAATAGGAATCCCGATTCAGGAAAGAAGGAGGCTAGGCGCATGTCAAAAAAAACCCGGGTTTGGGCACTTCTTGCCGGCGCGCTCCTGGTGTGGCCGCAGATCTCCTGCAAGAAAACGGCGGGGGCGGATTATCCCATCAGCCCAGTTCCTCTGACGGCCATCAAACTCAGGGACAACTTCTGGGCGCCGCGCATCGAGACCAACCGCGCCGTCACTATCCCCTTTGCCTTCGAGCAGTCAGAATCGACCGGCCGGATTAAGAATTTCGAGATCGCCGGCGGGCTCGCCCAGGGCTCATTCTGCACGAAATATCCATTCGACGACTCTGATGTCTACAAGGTCATCGAAGGGGCATCCTATTCTCTGATGGTCTATCCCGATCCCCGGCTGGAAAAACAAATGGATGATGTCATCGCCAAGATCGCCGCCGCCCAGGAAGACGATGGCTATCTCTACACAGCCCGGACGATCGACCCGGCGAACCCGCCGGTCGACTGGGTGGGGAAGGAGCGCTGGTCGAACCTTTACATGAGCCACGAGCTCTACAACCTCGGGCATCTCTATGAAGCAGCCGTGGCCCATTTCAAGGCCACGGGAAAACGGAACCTCCTCAACGTAGCCATCAAGAGCGCCGACCTGGTCGACAGCGTCTTCGGCCCGGGAAAGCGCCGCGGCGCCCCGGGGCATCAGGAAATCGAAATCGGGCTGGTCAAGCTCTACCGCCAGACCGGAAAGAAAAAATACCTCAGACTGGCCAAGTTTTTCCTGGACGAACGGGGGAACGGAACGGAGCGCAAGCTCTACGGCGAGTACTCCCAGGACCACAAGCCGGTCGCCGAGCAGACCGAGGCCGTCGGCCACGCCGTCCGGGCGATGTACATGTATTCCGGCATGGCCGATGTGGCCGTCCTTACGGGAGATCAAGCTTACAGCCAGGCCCTCCTCCGGCTCTGGGAGGATGTCGCCTTTCGGAAGATGTATGTCACCGGCGGGATCGGGGCCGCCGGCGGGATCGAGGGCTTCGGCCCGGCCTACGAGCTGCCCAACTCCCAGGCCTACTGCGAGACCTGCGCTTCCATCGCCTTCATTCTCTGGAACCACCGGATGTTCCTGCTCCACGGCGAGGCGAAATACATCGACCTTCTGGAAAGGACGCTTTACAACGGATTCCTCTCAGGGGTCGGGCTGAGCGGCAATCTTTTCTTCTATCCGAACCCGCTGGAGTCCTTCGGCCAGCACCGCCGCAGCCCCTGGTTCAACTGCGCTTGCTGTCCCAGCAACGTCGTCCGGTTTGTCCCCCAAATCCCGGGCTTCATGTACGCGACACGCGGCGAAGATCTTTACCTGAACCTGTTTGCGGCGGGTGAAGTGAGCGTGGCGCTGGGGGACCAGAAAATTCGGCTGGAGCAGCAGACGCTTTACCCCTGGGACGGTGAGGTCAGGATCATCGTCAACCCGGAGAGGTCTGCTGAATTCGGGATCAATGTCCGCATCCCCGGATGGGCGCTCGGACGTCCGGTGCCCGGCGATCTGTACCAATACTTGGACACGGGCGAGGGAGAAACAGAGGTCCGCGTCAATGGCGAGCCGGTTCAGCTCGATCTCAATCAAGGATTTGTCCGCATCCGCCGCGCCTGGTCGGCCGATGATACCATCGAAGTCTACCTGCCCATGCCCGTCCGCAGGGCTGGAGCGAACTCCGCCGTAAAGGCCGATCTCGGAAAAATCGCCCTGGAGCGAGGCCCTCTCGTCTATTGCGCCGAATGGCCTGACAATGGCGGCCAGGTCAGCAACCTGGTCCTGGCGGACGATGTCCCGCTGTCCTTTGAACGACGCGACAACCTGCTCAACGGAGCGACCGTGATCAAGGGAGAGGCCGTCGGGCTGTATGAGGGCCGTCGCCCAGACCAGGTGGCGCCGAGAAAACAAGAGCTGATCGCGATCCCCTATTATTCCTGGGCTCACCGGGGAGAAGGGGAGATGGCCGTCTGGCTGCCGCGTCAGGAAGCGGGAGCCAGGGCCCTACCCCGTCCGACGATCGCCTCGATGAGCCGGGCCAGCGCCTCGGGTGACAAGGCGGCCGAAGCGGTCAATGATCTCTGGGAGCCGCCGAATTCGGGTGACCAAGCCC
>CAYGYP010000409.1:0-2505 GCA_964354115.1 uncultured Candidatus Bathyarchaeia archaeon
TAAAAGGAGAGGGACTGTCACCTAAGTTACGGGAATTAGCTATCCTGCGTGTTGGCAGTCTGGCACAGTCTGAGTACGAGTTTAAGCAACACACCGCCATAGCGCTACAATGCGGTGTTAGCCAGAAGCAAATTGATGAGATTGTGGATTGGGCGGCATCAGAACAGTTTGATGAGCGAGAACGAGCCGTATTGGCCTATACTGATGCGGTGGCACGGGACATCAGAGTCAGGGATGAAACATTTGCCAGATTGCGGACCTTCCTAAATGAGGAGGAAACTATCGAACTGACGGCTGTCATTGGATACTACGGTATGGCATGCCGAATACTTGTTGCGCTGGAGGTTGACCTGGAGCCGTAGCCATAGATTCTCCCTGTCATTCCCGCAAATTTCCCTTGTCATTCCCGCGGAGCCTGTCCCGTTCACGGTGAACCGTTCAGGGTGAACCCGTACTTGATACGGGAGCGGGAATCCAGTTTCTGCCTCACCCCCTTATCCCCTTTAGGGCTTCGTCGTGAGACCTCGGCGTGAGCTCGGTCGAACGCTCAGCCGAACGGAGAACCCTTCAGGTTGAACCCCTCTCCTTCAAAGGAAAGGGGGAAGAAAAAAGAAAGAGGGGCTTCGCCCCTCTTAGACACCCCTTTTATTGCCTCTTTGTAGAGCAAGTTGTACGAAAAAAGAATTTTTAGGCTCTCTTTCAATTTATACTTGGAAGAAGTAAAATGGCATAAACTGCAAGAATACTACTGAAAATGCTACCTAGAGAAATAAAGACAGGTAGGTGGTAGATATGCCAAAGCAAAAAGTCCCCGATATCGATTTTAAATGGTGGGTGATTGCTGAACTTCAAGATTTGTTTACGAACAATAAAATATTCATTAACACTGATTATCAACGCGGAGACATCTGGACACCAATTCAAAAAGTAGAACTAATTGAGTCTATCAATAATAGATATTCAATAGGAGTAATTGTACTCTATTTGAATGATAACGACCAATTTGAAATACTCGATGGTCAGCAACGTTTAATTACTATAAGTCAATACATTAATAGTGATCTTGATCTTATGAATTCAAAAATAACCCCATACAGCGATTTAGATAAGCAGGAAAAAGCTCTCCTAGATGCCTACTGTATATACTACATAAGATTGAAGAGCCAGGACCCCGATAATAAAGAAGAAGATATCATCCAGACGTTTCTAAGACTTCAAGAAGGAACGCCATTAAACAAAGCTGAAAAATTAAACGCTTATCGCGGTAAATTCAAAGATACCTTTCGCGAAATAAGGGAAAAGCATTCTCTTTTTACTTTCCTCGGAAAGGAAAAAAGATTTAGATGGCGTCAACTTGCGGCCGAGATGCTTACGTTGGAACTTGAAGGAAACTTTAAAACTAAAATCTTCCCAAGCCTTGATTTAAATTCAATGAAAGAAGTAGTCAAGAAATACGAAACAGAAATCAGCCAAAATAAGATAAAAACCTTCAAGGCTAATCTTGATTTTCTTACCAGCAGTTTAAATGTCATATTGACAGCTTTTCAGCCCCGTGAGTTTATTTCTTTTTATTTGCTAGCTTCATACTTAAGAAAATACAAAGCTAATAATGCTAATTTAATTAATGAATTTGCAGAATTTGCGGTAGAATTCTTGAAGAACCTCAACCTATTTTCAGTATATGATACCAAGCCTCCACCCGCTATGAAAAAGACAATATTTGACACATATAAAAACTATAAACTTGAATCAAAGGTTATGACCACCTCAGAATCGCTGAAGAAGAGACTAGAAATCATGCTAATCGAATACGATAGGCTAAATAAAATAATAATAAAGGACCCTCAAAGGCTTTTTGATGTTGAGCAAAAGAGGACTCTATATTTTCGGCAAAAGGGCTTATGCGGGTATTGCGGCAGAAAAATGATTTTCAGGCTAACTACGGGTCATCATATCATAGCCCATTCCAAAGGGGGGATAACAGCTGACCTGCGCAAAGCTGTCCTATTACACGAGAATTGCCACAAACAAGTAGAAAAACAAATTCTTAAAGGGAAAGAGCCGGTTTTCATGTTTAGTCCCGTTTAAACCATGCTAATCGAGAGCCTTTTCGGTTGAAACAAGTTCGAATCCATTTGGTAGAGCAACTTGGATTCGAACAAACCATTGTGAATTCCAGATGCGATAATCTCAGCCCCTTGAGAGTTTAAGAGGGCTATCGCCCTCTTTCTTTTCTTCCCCCCCTTCCCTTCTTAAGGGAAGGGGGTCAGGCCTGCCCGCCGTAGGGCGGTTCAGCCCGCAGGTGGGGGGATGGATTTTAACCCCCTTAATTCTTGGGCAACCGCGCCAAATGTGCTATCATAACAGCAAGTTACCGGCGCAGAAGGGATAGTGAATTGCCACCCATCACACTGAAGCCTATCGGCATCGTTCGTAACGAGTTCAAAGAATCGCCGTCACGCGGGCGTGACTGGTGGTCGGAGGCCGTGTCTGAGATAGTGCTCG